>CAYTDR010000958.1:0-3443 GCA_964436185.1 uncultured Candidatus Obscuribacterales bacterium
CAGGCTGTATATGGAGGCGCCACCAAAACCGGTTGCAGCTCCTGTTCCAACACACACAGCTGCGCCAGTCAGCACTCAGGCTGCCCACGCGCAGCCAGTCACGGCCCGCGATCAGCAGTTCCAACAACAGTCAGGTCAGTACCCTAATCACCCCCAACAGGCTACACAGCACCCTCAGGCACAACAAGCTTCGCAGCAGCAGCAGCCTACTCCACAACAGCAGCCAGTCCAGCAACAACAACCAGCCCAGCAGCAATACCAGGACCCACGCTATGCCCAGCAGGGACATCCTCAGCAAGCGGCTGGCGACGGATATGCTCAACAATATGGGCAGCAACCAGCATCCACGCATCCTTTTCGCAGCCAGCCGTCTGGGCAACCCAACCAATATCCGCAGCAGGCGCCACAAAACACTCCAGATGCCACGTATCAGCGGCAAGCACCGCAACAGGCGCCTCAACCAGCACCTCAAACAGGCGCGAACACCAACTATCCTCAACAGTATCAACAACCGGCTCAACAAGCAGGTCAATACACTCAACAGCCGACTCGCGAACAGCTCATGCAGTCAGGTCAGATTCCACCTCAATCTCAGGCCAGGCCTGTAGAGCAACAAAGCCAGTATCCGCAACAACATCTACAGCAACCGCAGCAGCCTCAACAGCAGGTCCCGTACACGCACGGTCAACAGGGTCGATCTGGTCAGTATCCACAGGCGCAAACAGGCGCGACTGATCCATACGCGCAGCAACAACATACTCAATACGCCCAGCAGCAACCCCAAGAGCAGGCAGGACACTATCCACCGGGCACCCAGCAACAACCGTATGGTCAACCCGCTCAGCAAGCAGCTGACGAGCGCATGTACCAGCGTCCACAACCGTTCCGCCAACCAAATCAGGCCGCGCCACAAGCAGGCACTCCGGAGGCACAGCCGACCGGGCAGTTCGCTCACCTGCCACAAAAATCGGCACAGCCTTCACTGCAACAGCTGCCTGTGAAAACCGAGCCGGAGGTCGCTCCTGCAGCTCCACCAGAAGAATCAGAACCGACACTGATCAAAAAAGACTATACAAAATACGCAAAGAACATCTGCGACGTTTGTAGATATGAATACGAAGGACCAGAATGTCTGCGCTGTACGTCTGGTCAAATTCAAGTGTTCGATCCCAACTCGCGACTCAATTGGTGAGTGCGCTATCGCCTTGCGTGCAAGCACCATCAACGGAGCTCTCCCGAGCTTACGAGCTGCCTGCGTTTCATTAGAATGACAGCCAACTATCCCCGTTTCCAATCAATTCAATTGTTTACATCAATGAAGGTCGAATGAAAATTTTCATCTTCGCAACGACACTAGATGCAGTACCACAATGACCAGCGCGATCAAGAATAATTGATCGCCAAAATCAGACTTAAGAAATTTTGTCGCCGCAAAAGCAGGATACGATTGAAGTTCGGCGCTACAATTTCATAGAGATCGCATTAAAATAGCAAAAGGCAACTACAGAGTTTCGCGGAGAATTAAGGAGGAAGAAAATGTCATATGATCTCATCCTCCGAGCCACTTCTGCGTTGGGTCCTCTGGAATACGAACGCCTAAAAAGTGCAGTCGCGGAGAAACTGACCGGAATTGAAGTTCGTTTCATGGATGAAGCGGACGTGAACAAACGGCAGGAGCTTCTCGTTAAACTGGCGGAGGATGAGCCCGAGAGGTTGATCAATCCGGTAACAGCCGCTGAGTCACTCCTGGATATAGCGACAATCCACCTGAAAGACCAGGACGCCAACGATGTCGCCAAAATCTGGCCCTCGATCGTTAATGTTGCCAGGCGAGAGGACCTCATTATTTTTGATGCCTCATCAGGACGAGCAGTCAATCTTGTCGACCCGGGCGTGACGCCACCGGGTTTCACTCAATATGAAGCAACGAAACGGAGATCGCTTGGAGGGGCAATATTTTATGTAGTGTGCTCTCTGGCGACAATTGCCTATGCGCTTATGCACTCTGGAAAACACCATCCCATCGCAATTTTCATCTGGAGTGGACTTTCTCTTCTCTATCTCTTCTGGGCTTTCAAGGAAGTTCGGAAGCGTTAACGGCTCACCGTGCAACGAATGAGAAAGTGCTACTATGTACCGCCTAGTTCCTTCTTCTAATAGCTTGAATGGCTCGCATCCTCCTAGCTCTCCACAAATTTTTCCCTGACCATCGCGCTGGAACCGAGGTCTTGACTCTAAAGATTGCTCATGAGCTGCAAAGGCGAAATCATGAGATTCTCGTAGTGACTGCCAATCCGCCCGATGTCGATGCCGGTTATCGCCAGGGTGATGAATTCAAAGACTATCAGTTCGAGGGAATCAATGTGCACAGCCTTGAGGAGCCATTGCGCCTCAAAGGGAACAAGTATTCTCACGAATATCTAAACCCGATCATCGGCGAACATTTCGGCTCCGTCCTGGACGACTTCAAACCTGATGTGGTGCATGTTCTGCACGCTCAAAATCTTTCAGCCAGTATCATCGAGCAATCAAAAAAACGAGGACTGAGGGTAATACTGTCGCCGACGGATTTCTGGTACATCTGCCCGATAGTTCAACTCAAACGTTCTGATGGAACAATCTGTCGTGGGCCGGGACCAGGCGCAAAAAATTGCCTGACTTGTTATACCGGGGAGCTGATTCCGAAACGGGATCAGTTCAAGAAGGCGCTCAGCCAGCGAATTTCTGCAGTAGGAAAACTGCCGCTGGCTGGAGATCTTCTCTATCCATTGTATGCGTTGTATAAATTCGGTCCTGCTGCTGCCAGCACTTGCAATCGTCCAGCGGTCTTGAGGAACATAGTCAATCAGGCCGATGCGATAACCGTGCCGACAAAGCTGATGAAAGGATTGTTGAGCGAAAACGGCATCGATGAAAAGTTGATCCATCATGTGCCATTCGGAATTGATACCACAGAGCTGGAGTCGTTTGATTGGAAAAGTCCTAGCGAGATATTGAGAATCGGCTTTATAGGCACGATTTACGAGCATAAGGGCGTCGATATTTTGATAAAAGCATTTCAGCGGATCCAAGCTCCGGGAAAGGCTTGCCTGAAAATTTACGGCGACATGAGCCAGTTTCCGCAATATTCCCAGACCCTGAGGGAGCTGGTGGAATCTGATGCCACCACAAAGGCACGAATTTCGTTTCTCGGCACATTTCCGAATCAGGCTCTGGGAGAGAAACTGACAGAGATCGACACTCTTGTGGTACCCTCTCGTTGGTATGAGAACACTCCCCTCGTCATGCAGAGTGCCCTCACCACGCGCACTCCGTTGATAGCCACTAATCTTGGTGGCATGGCAGAGTTGATCAAAGACGGCGAAAATGGTTTCCTCTTCGAGCTCAACAACTATGCGGAACTGGCAACCAAGCTGCAAAAGCTAATCGATGACAAAGATATG
>CAYTDR010000959.1:0-3443 GCA_964436185.1 uncultured Candidatus Obscuribacterales bacterium
AAAGTCACTCGCAGAGAAGTAGCGGAGTTCTATCAGTCCGATGCCGTCGACTATGATGATGAGGATCAAATCGATTACGAATTCCAGGCGCTAATAATACCAGATTCGGTGCAGGAGCAGATCGAGCCCGAGCCGGCATTGTCAGGCAGCGAGTCAATGCAGTCTATTGAGCCCGTTGTCGTTCCGGAGCCAGACTTAGCGTCAAAGAAGACTGCCAGGTCACCATCGGCGGAGCCAGCGGAACTCGATTCAAACATTGCTAAAGAGCAGACGGAGAGTACGGGCGCGGAGGCGAGCAAACAAAGTCCATCGTCCGACTCGCAATCAAAAGCAGACGAGCGTGCGCATCCGCCCGCCAAAGAAAAATCAGAAAAACCTGCACCAGAAGCACGTTCCGACAAGCAAAAACGCAGCGCGGAAACGGAAGAACTTCCATTTGCAGAGAACGAACCGCATCGCGCATTCAAGAAATCGAACCAGTTCGAACCGCACCTGGATAGATCTGAAGAGTCAGGAACATGGGCCGAGCTGGCCAGGGAAGTAGAAAACGAAGCTGGCGAGAAGAGTGCGCTCGAGATCTACAATGAACCGGAAGAATTTTCCCCGCCAGGCGCGCCGGGAAGTTCAGAAGAATCCGGCTCTTGGGCTGAGTTAGCAGTTTCCGCTCCCGGCACAGATGTTTCCGAATTCGACAGAATTACCGAACACAGCGAATCCGTAGAGTCACCTGAAACCGTTTCTCATAAGACGACAGCAAGCGATCGTGCCGAGCTGGAAGAGCTATCTGAGCCGTCCTACGAAACAACAACAGGCGAAACCGAACTGCAAAACTGGGGCGAAGACGGAGAGGATGGCGACGCGTTCGATTCCGACGCAGATGCGCAATCAAGAACATCCAAAACCTACTCGGAAGACGGCTTGGTGGGCGGCTCGAAACGTCGAATGCGCAAGAGCAAGGCCAAAGCAAAACGTAAATTAAAGAAAACCACCGGTTCACTGCCTTTACCATACGACAGTCAAGACAAAATTCCCAAGCTGCAACCGAAAGCATCACCCCCTCCAGCTTCGCTACCGCACGATAGTTCCGACTCACTGCCCACGCTCGACTCGATGCTGGCAGAGGGTGAAGGCGATCGAGAGAATCTTTTCGTCCACGAGGAACAATTGGCCGACTTTGAGGCCCCAGCAGAGGACCTGAAGGAAGGATATCTGGCGGCGCAACCTTCTCGTATTGAAGGTACTCAACCGGCGGACGCTGCCGCCGCAGCCGGAACAACAAGCCATACCCATACAGCAGCAGAAGAATTCAGCGCCACTCCTCAAGCAGGCGAATTACCTAAGAGATCCGAATTAGGTTGGACAAATGATTCAGCCTATTATCAGGATGTGCATGACCCTGAGTCCTATTATGCGAACCACGGGTACTACCAGGGTGAAGGCGACGCGCACGACGAGTCAGCACACGGAGAATACTATCAGGAACGCGCAGGACAAGAGTATTACCAGGGAGATCAGGGATACGGACAAGAAGGCACCGGTGGATACTACCAGGGCGAAGGCGCATACCAAGAGCCGGGAACTGGTGAGGGGTATTACCAGGCCGAAGGCGCTTATCATGAACAAGGCGCTGGTGCATATCAGGAGCAGGGCACAGGCGCCGTTTATCACCAAGAGGGCGCCGCGGGTACCTACCACGAACAAGGTACAGGCAACTATACCGAGCAAGGCGAGGGTTACTACCAGGGAGAAGGTAGCTACAACGAGCAGACCGGTGAGGGCTACTATCACGGGGAAGGCGAGGGCTACTACCAGGGAGAGGGCGGCTACAACGAGCAGGGCTATAACCAGCAAGGCTATTACTCGGACGCGGAAGGATACAGTCCTGATGACTATAACTACGGTCAAGGAAAGGGACAGGGACACGAACAGGGGTATTACCAGGGCGGTGAAACCTACGGAGAGTCAACCGAAGGCCAACCTTACTATCATCCGGAGGGGTATGCCGCTGGTCAGGAAGGTTACGCTGCTGGACAAGAAGGGTACGCCACTGGACAGGAAGGTTACGCCGCTGGTCAAGAGGGGTACGCCGCCGATCAGGAAGGCTATGTTGCTGGTCATGACGGTTACGCTGCTGGACAGGAAGGATACGCCGTAGGTCAAGAAGGTTACGTCGCCGGTCAGGAAGGTTACGCCGCTGGACAGGAAGGTTACACCGCTGGACAGGAAGGTTACACCGCTGGACAGGAAGGTTACGCCGCCGGTCAAGAAGGCTACTATGACGAGGGCTACTACGACGCCGAAGGAAACTACCAACAGGGTGAGTACCACAACGAAGAAGGCGGGTACTACCAGACAGAAGGCGAAGGCTACTATCAAGAAGGTGAAGAGTCCACCACCTACCACCACGATGATTCAACAAAGGCGAAAGACTCGGACGAAAAGGAAGATACGAGCAAGAAGTAGTTAGAACCTGAGATGTTAGACTGGGCTCTCTTTCTGCCCACTTCTGCCATCTTCTATACGACCGGTTCGCTGCATTTGAAACAGGCGAAGCACCATAGACAGTTGCTCGCAGATAGTCCTTACGACTTTCTGGTCGCCAGGCTTATAGGCTGAAATTGTCTCGGGAACGACTATCAACAGTCCCAGTCGTCCATCCTTCGAATCAATCGGTTGGGTCAACGCGTTTTCCGGGTTGAAATGCATCTCAGCGACCGACCTGTCCACCGGCGGAATTCCCAACTGGATCGAAACTCGTGCTGTGTATGAGATCAACGCACGCTCGTTGATTTGCTTGGTGTGGTCGGTGAAAACCACAGAATGCGTTCCATTGTTGATACAAAGTGCGCTAGCTTTGTAACTTATGACAGTCGAAAGCAACTGAAACAGTTGATCTGCAACTGTCTCCAAATCCGTTGCCTCATCACTGATTTTACGCACTTCATCAATGATCGTCGCTTCGAAGAGAAGACGTTCCAGTAGCTGATTGAGCTTGCTGTTGATCTCCTCGACAGTTGGTGTTCTACTGGGCTCTGGTACCAGTCTTAGCTTGGCCGAAGAACGCGTGGATTCCAGCAATTCGTTGACCGCCTGGAGGAGACTTGGAAAACCGGGCTCCTTGGGAATAAATCGATCGGCGCCTGATTTCATGCCCCAGAACCTGTCGATAGAGCCGTCCAGCTTGGTGAGCAGAACGAATGGTATCGCAGATAGTTCCGGATCGCTTTTTACCAATCGGCAAAGCTGATAGCCGTTGATACCAGACATGACGACGTCGGATACGATCAGGTCGGGTAGATCGTTGTAGGCGCGAACAAGCCCTTCGGTTGCATTCGTGGCTGTCAAAATCGCATGCTCTTTGCTCTCCAGCATGCGCTTGAGTGTAATCAGCTGCGTCGGGCTGTCCTCAACAATTAGAATCCTTTGAGCCATTTATCTACCGG
>CAYTDR010000960.1:0-3442 GCA_964436185.1 uncultured Candidatus Obscuribacterales bacterium
GTGCAAACCAGACGAATCGGCTTTGGCTTGCGTCGCAAGGCAGCTAAACAAGCGGCTCGACCAACGACATGACAGCAGAGATGTCCATGAGCCCAGTCGTCGAACCCACCGACTGCCGCCACAGTAAGAGGAGATAGAGGCAAACTATGTTCATTGTCTCAGGAGCTCTGGTTCTAATCACTTTATTGGTTTGCCTGGTTCAGACAATTGCGTTCACTCGTCTTTACAAATATGTTGAGCACGAGTTAATGAAAAAACCTAATTGTTATCAACCTAAAGCATCGGTAATCTTGCCCTGCAAAGGTTTGGACCCGGACTTCGATGAAAACATCCTCAAGCTGCTAAACCAGGACTATCCGAACTTCGAAATCATTTTTGCCGTCGCGCAAACAAGCGATCCAGCCTTTGAGCGCCTGGAGCGACTATCGAAAGAATCCTCGCGCCCAGCCCGCGTAGTCGTAGCCGGCGTCGATTCGCGCAGAGCGCAGAAACTGAACAATCAGCTTCACGCCCTCCAGGTCGTCGATTCGGAGTCACAGATATTGGTTTTCGTCGATTCTGATGTAATTGCGCGCGAAGACTTCTTGCGCAATCTAATCGACCCGCTGGCTCAGCCCGAGGTGGGCGTGACCACAGGCTACCGATTCTATCTTGCTTCGCCGGATAACTGGGCTTCTCTGCTTCGATCTTTATGGAACCGGGTGACTGCCTGGGAGATGGCCAATCCTAAGACTGCTTTCGCCTGGGGCGGCGCTATGGCTATTAAGAAGGAAATCTTTATCAAGGCTGAGGTTGCTAAGAGTTGGGATCGAGCAGCCGATGACGACTTATCCCTTACTTGTGCGATCAAGCGTCTGGGATTGAAAGTCCACTTTGTTCCCCAATGTCTGGTCACAAGCGCCGGAGATGCGCCGATATCCGAGATTATCGAATGGACCAACAGGCAACTAATCCTCACTAAGGTCTACTATCCGGAACTCTGGCAGCGAGCCATCGTTCGTGCCGCCATGATGCTGGTTTGGCTAATTATTATGGTCGTAGCGTCCGTCGGTTGGCTCGTGACAGGCGATTCGTCCTGCGCTATGGCAACGCTCTGCGGACTAACCATAATTCCCGTGGAAGTGTGGTTCCTCATAAAAGCCCGCCGTTTGTGGGAGAAAATCCTTCTCGACCGGTCCGGATACTTGCAAGAGTCTCTACTCAGCTCCTGTCTGGCGATTCCGATCGCTCATCTGGCTCTGCCTTTCGTCACCCTGTACTCGGTTTTGACCAACCGGATCTGGTGGAGAGGCGTCAGGTACGAGCTCAAAAGCCCTACCGAAACACTGGTTTTGCAGGCGCGTCAATAAAATTTTGTTAAGTCAAAACCAAGTTGGTAACTGTTCCTCTTGGTTACCTTTTGTAGTTCTATAAATCTTCTCAATGGTTTATAAGAGAAAAGATCCTACACTGAGTAGCTTATTTGGCTTCGATTCTAGATCCACTCATTGAAGCCATTGAAGAAGCATTTTTGTGAGGGGACTCTTAATGTCGAGTTTTCAATTTGTCGTCCTAGCGCCTGCCACTGGATGCGGAACAGTGGAGCGACCGTCGCTGGCTTTGGCGGCGAGCAGAGCAGGTGAGCTTGGTGTCCTGGATGTTGAGTTCGGTGTGGATTCTCAACGCCTGGAACTGGCGCTGTCTGGCGCCGCAGTCGGATTGCGGTTGAGCATCGACCTTCTGGAGCGCCTCAGCCTTCCTGAGCAGCAACCAAACAACAGCGCTCAGTTGTTGATACTGTGCGGCGACTTTTTCCAGCGAGACAAAAAGGCTATGAAAGCCGGCGTTGCCAGAGCCAAAGAGACCGGCTATCGCGTCGCCGTTGAAGTAGTCGATCGTGACGAAGCTTTTATCGCGCAGGATTGTGGCGCCGACATCATCATTGCCAAGGGGCACGAGTCATCCGGCAGAGTTGGTGAGACGACGACGTTCGTCCTCTTGCAGGAACTTTTGGGTGCTGCCAAAGACAACCGGGTATTGAACATCCCTGTGTGGGCGCGAGGCGGCGCCGGTGTACATACGCTGGCGGCGATTCGAGCTGCCGGAGCGGACGGTGTGGTGCTCGACAGTCAGATGTATCTGGCGCGAGATTCGTTTGTCGCCGATGACGTGCGCGAAGTCCTGTCGACCCTGGATGGCTCCGAGACCGTGTTGCTTCCGGGTGTGGGCGGATCGTTTTATCGAGTATTGCCCCATCCTCCAGGGATCGACCATGAATCATGGAACTCGATGCTGGAGCGACTGGAGAATGTTCGCGGCGTTTATTCCGCATGGCATTCAGAGATGTCGCAGTTACTGGCTGGTGACGCTGGTACTACTTTCCTTCCCGTTGGACAGGATGGTGCCTTTGCAGCTCATCTGGCAAGAGTTGGTGGAACTGTTGCTGGAATTTTGGATTATTTGCGAGAGTCGCTTGACGAGCATCTGGAACAGGCTTCCATTGTTGAGATTCTAGGCGAGAACGCACCATTGGCGGTGTCGCATGGTACCAGATTTCCGGTAGTGCAGGGAGCGATGACTAGGGTCAGCGACAATGCGGATTTCGCCCTTTCAGTAGCCGAAGGTGGAGCTTTGCCGTTTCTTGCCCTGGCGCTAATGAGAGCCGGTGAGATTGAGCCTCTGCTCAAGGAAACCCAAGAAAAGCTTGGCGATCTGCCCTGGGGTGTTGGAATTCTTGGATTTGTTCCTGCCCAGCTTCGCAAGGAACAGATGCAGGTAGTCGAGAAATACAAGCCACCATTTGCTCTCATCGCTGGTGGCAGGCCGGATCAGGCTGCTTCGCTGGAGTCCGGTGGCACCGTCTCATATTTGCACGTACCTTCGCCTCGATTGCTGGAGACATTCATCGAAATGGGCTCGCGCCGTTTCGTTTTTGAAGGTAAGGAATGCGGTGGTCATGTCGGACCGAGAACGAGCTTCATTCTGTGGGAGCTGATGGTCGAGCTGATTCTTCGCTCTATCGGACCTCGCGATGATGCCAGCCAGTATCATGTGCTTTTCGCCGGCGGCATTCATGATGGCCTCTCTGCTTCGATGGTGGCGGCATTGGCTGCTCCCCTGGCGAAAAGAGGTGTGAAAGTCGGAGTTCTCGTGGGCAGCGCCTATCTCTTCACTAAAGAGGCGGTTAAGACCGGGGCGATTGTACGACGATTCCAGGATGAGGCGATCAAATGTCAGAAGACAGTTCTTCTCGAAACTGGTCCGGGACATGCGATTAGATGCATCGACTCGCCTTACAAAGCAACTTTTGACGAACGCAAGAAAGAGCTTGTCGAGAAAGATAGGCCGCACGATGAAGTTCGCCAGGATTTGGAGCTGATGAACCTGGGCCGGTTGCGCGTAGCGAGCAAAGGTCTGGTGCGTTCCGGGTCCGGTTTGGAACAGCTCTCCTAGGACAAGCAGT
>CAYTDR010000961.1:0-3439 GCA_964436185.1 uncultured Candidatus Obscuribacterales bacterium
GCGAAGACGGGCTTCTCAAAATGCTGGAGCGAAAGGAATTCAAGTTGAAACGAATGGAGAACGATGGTACCATGGCTGTCGCATCGCGGCCGTCCATTCAGCCACCAATTACGGTTCAATCGAATTCCGCCGCTTCGTCCGCTAGCGAGGAATCAGGGGCTACTGCGAAGTCGACAGGTTTCGGTAGCCTGTCTAAGTATGATTATCCTGAAGGTAAATTCAGCATCTCGATGCCCAAAAGGCCTAAAGTAACGTATCTCAGCGAGGATGGACAGAGGCGCGTCAATTATGTTTGTTCGGACTCACAAGGCACGATGACGGTTGGATACATTATCTTTCCGGATGCAATCTTGGACAGCTCCGCGGGTGGTGTCTTGACCAAAGTATCCGCAGGCTTCACAAGAATGTTCGACGCCAAGTCAGTGAAACAGACTGCCGTTAAACTCAAGAACTACTCGGGCCGCCAGTTGGAATTCGACGGTGTGAAAGGAAACGAAGGTAGAGATGCTCGACTGAAACTATTCATAGCTGGAAACTACATCTACATCATTGGAGCTGAAGGTGACTCGTCGTGGCTTAAGTCTCCGATTGTAGGAGAGTTTTTCAATTCCCTCACTATCAAGTAAGGGGTTCGATTGGGTTCGATTTCTACGGATCGGCTCACTGAGTCTTATTTCTCGTCTTGCCAGCGGGGTGGCCGTTTCTCCAGAAACGCACAGATGCCTTCGCTAGCATCATGAGCCATCAAGTTCTGAACCATGATTTCGCTCGTGAAATTGTAAGCTTCCGACAAGTTGAGTTGTGCCTGTTGGTAGAAAGCGTGTTTTCCGACACGCACTGCATACGGTGACTTCGCCGCAATTTTCTTAGCCAGAGCGAGGGCCTCTTCCAGTTCCGTTCCCGCTTTGACTACTCTGTTGATCAATCCCATCCGCAGGGCATCTTCGGCGCTGACAAAATCACCTGTTAAGAGCATCTCCATCGACTGTTTGGCAGAGACATTTCGAGAAAGTGCCACCATAGGAGTCGAGCAGAACAATCCGATGTTTACGCCGGGTGTAGCAAATTTTGCTGTCGTGCCGGCAACGGCTAGATCGCATGTCGCAACGAGCTGACAGCCGGCCGCCGTTGCGACGCCTTGAACCGCCGCAATTACTGGTTGGGGCAGTTCCACGATCTTTTGCATCAGAGTGCTGCATAGTTTTATCGTGTTCTGATAGAAGGCAAGCCCACCATCTTGGTCGGTTCTGTGAGCAGTCAGTTCCTTGAGGTCATGACCGGCGCAGAATGCCGGTCCCGTCGATGCCAGCACTACGACCCGGACACTTTCATCGCCGGCTGTGGAAGTCAGCGTCTCGAGCAAGGTCGACATCATCTCCTCAGACAAGCTGTTGCGGCTAGTCTGACGGTTGAGAGTGAGTGTGAGCACACCTTCGCGTCGCTCTGAAAGGACAATGGGTTGTGTTGTCGATTCGATTTTTGCAGTGGAACTATCAGTGGTCATAGTTAAATGTCATTGAAATTTTGTACCGATTCGCTATTGTACACGACGACTTGATTGTCTTGATCTTTGACAATCCCGGTATGGACCAGCGACGTTGATTCGAATCGAACAAACGGTGCTGGACAGCGTCGACTTGATGAGACTTGCCGATTTCGGTGCGAACCGGACTTTTGCCTCTGAAAAATTCGAGGGATAAAAGACCTCGGCTACCGAACTGTGTGGTGCTTGTCGTGACAGTGACTACGAATCGACAAATAATGCTGGACGGCGTAGACGTGATGAGACTTGCCGATTCGGTACGAACCAGACTTTTGCCTCTGAAAAATTCGAGGGATAAAAGACCCTCGGCTACCGAAGTGTGGTGCTTGTCGTGACAGTGACTACGAATCGACAAATAATGCTGGCCGGCGTAGACATGATGAGACTTGCCGATTTCCGTGCGAACCAGACTTTTGCCTCCTAATCTCCAAGATAAGACGTCTTCCACGAACTATTCGCTTGTCGCGACTGTGATTCCGGATGAGGCTGTACGGGGGTCGACTTGATGAATTGCCAACTTGATATATGAATATACATAGCAAGAGATGAACAAATGGAAAATGAAATACGTAATTACCACACAGGGTGGTTACAAAAACGCCACAATTTCCCTCTAAAGTTTGTCCCACAAGCCCTTTTGGTCTTGTTCTACCGCTGGAGAGTCCAAAATGCCCGCAGAACTTAACTTCGAATCCCTGGAGGATTCGATTCAAACTGTCGATCAGCTTCCTGCCGAGTCCGATAACGATGGCTCCTTGAGGACTGATGCGGTAGACAGGTTGCCCTTGAGCGGCCCTGCCGAAAGACCCAGAGCTCTAACTGGTGATCTGACCCTTACCAATCCGTTTACCAACACGCAGCGAGCCGAGGTAGCGGGCGAACCGCCTGAAACCATTGATCTTTTCGATCCGTTTAACCTTAACAGGGTTGCCAGCGACTTGATGCGCAGCTCTAATCCGAATTTGCCTGTGGCGGATAGAGCTCAGCCCGTTGTTGTCGCTCAACTCGGCGGTGATACTCAACCCGTATCGGCTCAGCCCAATGATGCAGGCAATCGTCCGACCGACCGCCCGGCCGAACAGCCCAGACCGCTCAGGCTCGAGAATGTACAATTCACTGAGGCGAACGCATCTGAAGCATTGGCCTTAGCCAGACAGCATAATCTACCTGTGGTAGTTTACACGGGAGCTACATGGTGTCCATCGTGTCCTAATGCCAAGAGTGCATTCGAGAGCATAGCCGGTACGATGGCCGGCGCACCCGAAACTCGCGCGATTTTCATTAAGTTGGACGCGGACCAGGCAAACGCTCAGGGTCAGCAAAATACCGAAAACGGTAGATTAAATCGAACACTCATGTCGCTAGGAACTCATATCCCACGCGTGGCTGTTTTGAACCCGAACAATGTATCCAGACCAGTTGAGAATCAAGTTGTTGCGAACTGGAGTCAATCATCTATAAATACAGTGATAGATCGAGGAGTTGGAAGCGTCTCAAGCCGTCCGACTGACACGCCTGCGGTGCGTCCAGGTGTGACACCACCCACGGATAGACCTACTGTTGTTGCACCACCTACGACCTTCATAGTACGTCCAGGAACGGACACTCGTTCGGTGACGCCATCCTTGAATTTGCCTGCCGATTTACGCCCAGCGGCGCCACCCACGGTGGGGCCGACTGATACACGTCCAGTGGTGACGCCTCCAGGAGTTCGCCCAGGGACGGACACACGCCCAGCGATACCACCCGTGGTTGGACCTACGGATACACGTCCAGTGGTGACGCCTCCCGTGGTGCGCCCTACGGACACACGTCCAGTGGTGACACCCCCCGTGGTGCGCCCTACGGATACACGTCCAGTGGTGACGCCTCCCGTGGTGCGCCCTACGGACACAC
>CAYTDR010000962.1:0-2172 GCA_964436185.1 uncultured Candidatus Obscuribacterales bacterium
GAATAAAGAGCACAAAATTACGGCTGTCGTTGCTTTCATGAGCTTTGCCTTCGCGAAAATGAAAACGGTTCTCATTATATCAGAGTTGGTCTGGCAGATAAATGGATTTCGGAAGCCGTTTTGATGATGCGCGAGCTGTTTGCGAGTGACACGATTTTTCTCGTTGTGAAATTCGTTTACTCCGGGCACAAAGAGTTTGGTCGGGCTCAATATAGTGGCAATACGCGCTATATTTAAGAATGTAGATAGGAGTCCGAGCTAGTCCCGCTTGGAGGGTTCACAAACAGTGTTTTGCAAATCAAAAAACACTCGCTACCTGGCAGTATCACTGCTAGCTCTGTGTTTGTCTCAGCAGATTATACCTGTTGGTGCCAAGTCTAAGGATTCGAGAGAGAGTTCTCCCCTCGAAGGAAAAATCGATTTTCACGAAGATTCCCAGGACCCTGATCAGAACCAAAGAAAACGTTCGACGAGATTGCAACGCGGGTCGGTCGATACTTTCACCGGTGAGGGTGGCGCCTCTGGTACGGGCATGGAAGGACGTGCCAACCAGGAGCAATCTCAGTTCCGTCTTGGCATCGCCGGGATGGATCGAGCGTTCCCTCGATTGCCTGGAGATGTCTCCGATCGAGAGTTGGCTAGAATCAAATCCTATGATGTCGTAGTCATGCAGGACAGATCCAGCTCAATGGGTGAACATGAGCATGTAATGGGATTCCATGGTGAAGGCTGGCGGAAGATTTCACGCTGGAATTGGTGCCTTGATCAAGCGAGAGACTTCACCAGGCAAACCACAGGACTTCCTGGATGGGCATTCACTCTCGTTCTTTTCTCTAGTCAGTATGATGTTTACCGCAACGTGGTGCTTCAGCAGATTCCCTACATATATGATAAAAGCGGTATCTTTATCGGGACGAAACTGGCAAGGCCGCTCGGTGAGCAGCTCTCCGAATACTTTCGACGTCGAAGCATGGGACGGACTAAACCGTTGCTCGTTGCAATAATTACTGATGGAAAACCACAGGACGACGAAGACCTGCGTGATTTGCTTGTCCAGACCACTTATCACATGCGCAACCCCAATGAGATCAAGATTACATTCTTGCAGGTTGGAAACGACGATGAAGGCAGGAAGAAGCTGTTCAAACTCGATCAAAAACTGCTTCAGAAAGGCGCCAAATACGATATCGTCTCGGTAAAACCCTTTCCTGAAGTGGTTTCCGTTGGATTGACCAAAGCTCTCGTAGACACAATTCAGAACCGCTAAAAAACTGGTGCCTTGAACAAGCAGTACCGGGCTTCGAGGTGAAGATGCTTCTGTTCCAAGGGATGAAATTCGCATTCGCTGCGTTTGATCAACTCGAAGGATCGCTGACGCTCTCAGCACCGTGCGGTTCGCGAGGTATGCGTATCCAAAAGGTGCTTCCTTTGCCGGGTTCGCTAAAGACACCGATAGTGCCACCATGGCCTTCCACCAAGCTTCTGCAGATAGCTAAACCAAGACCCGTTCCGTCTTTGGATTTACTGTTCTGCACCTGGCCGAAGCGCTCAAATATATGCGCTTGCAACTCCTCGGGAATTCCCGGTCCGTCGTCAATAATCTGCAGCTCGGTGTGAGCAGGCAGGCTATTGCCTACGACCTTGATTGTGCCACCATGGGGCGAGAATTTTATGGCGTTGCCTAATAAGTTGACCAGAATTTGTGTCAACTGATCTGGGTCTGCAAGCAACATATGATCTTCAAATTCGTATACGAACATGATATTGCTGGCAGTGGCATAATTTGAAACAGCCTCCACCGCTACCGGAATAAGATCAGTTAGCCAGATCTGGGTGATTACAGGTTTGTCAAAGCCTCTTTCCAGCTTGTCGAGCTCCAGCAGTTTGTTGATCAGGCGGATCAATCTGCCAACCTCGCTGGAGTTTTTCTCCGCACTTTCCTCCAATTTTTGCGTTGACCAACTTTTGTAAAGTCCGCAGCTTATGCATTCCAGAAATAGGCTGAGGTTCGTCAATGGCGTCCTCAAATCATGGCTGACCATTTCCACGAACTCCGTTTTCAGTTTCTCCAACTGAATTCGATCGGAGATATCGAAGATGGAAAGTAACAGCCGTTTTCCCGTCGAGTCCATGAATTCGGAGCCCACAAAGGCAACTCTTGGCAAGTCCGAA
>CAYTDR010000962.1:2182-3439 GCA_964436185.1 uncultured Candidatus Obscuribacterales bacterium
GATGCTTCCACGTGAAATCTTGTTCCCGTGCCACTCAGCCCGTCCAAGCGATTGATACGTCCGGGCGCCTCGCCGAGCAGTTCGAACAGATCGCGTGAAGCTTGTCGATGCGGCACGGACAGCAGATCATAAAGGTCCAGGGACTGCCATACTTGTCCCGAGTATCCAAACATCTTCTCAGCAGTTGGATTCACGGCCTCTATACGGCATGCTGAGTTCACCACCAGCAGTGACACAGGCAGTTTGTCGAATAGAACTCTCATGCGCTGTTTCGCTTCAGAGAGTTGATCCGATAAGAGGTTACTTTCCTCCAGTTTCTTTGCTACTACACAGATCCGATCGTTTGTAGAGGGGATGCCGATGCAATGATACAGAGGCATAGAATGATGTTCGAGCGAAAACTTGATCTGACAGATTACTGGTTCTGATCGTTCCTCTATCTCTGCGAGAAACTTTCTTGCCGTAGCTGAATCGCTTGGATCGACGAGATTGAGAAAGTTGAATCCGGTAAGAATAGAAAGCTCTTCGCTGGAACTATTATGCTCACTGGTTATTGAAATAATCTTTCCGCTTCGCTTCAACTGGAATATCATTTTCTGTCAGCAATCAGTCGATTTTGTAGCCGACACCGAATACGGTGCGGATTATGGAATCTTCGGCTCCGCCGAGCTTTTGGCGTATTCGTTTGACGCATTGTCTAACAGCATCGAATGAGACGCTCTCATCGGAAGACCATACATACCCAACCAGCGCGTCGAGACTGTATACATTGCCTTTGTTACGAGCCAGGAATTCCAACAGATCGAATTCCTTCATTTTCATATCGACTGGAACTCCGTCTTTGAAGACCTTCCGTTTGCGTGAATCGATCTTGATACTGCCTAGTTCGATTGTCTCTTCAATAGTGTTTTGACCTCGCCTTAATAAGGCTCGTATTCTCGCTTGAAACTCGCGAATTTGAAAGGGTTTGGTAACGTAGTCATCCGCTCCACTGTCCAGTCCCAGCTCTTTGTCGTCGAGGGTGTTCTTGCCGGTCAACATGAGAATGCGGCATTCCGAGCGGTTCTTGCGCAGTGCTTTGCAAAGATCTAGCCCCGTCATCCCTGGCAAATTCCAATCGATCACTGCCAGATCGAAAGTCGAAACATTGCATAACTCCAGGGCAACTTGACCATCATCGGTTGCCTCCACGCGACAATTCATACTCTCGAGAACATCGGTAATCGAGCTTCTTGTAGTTTCGTCATCCTCTACCAC
>CAYTDR010000963.1:0-3436 GCA_964436185.1 uncultured Candidatus Obscuribacterales bacterium
GCCAGTTGATGCAACCAGGGGTAGCGAGACCGCCGGTGACACCACATGCTCCGAATAGAACTCTCTTCATGGCTTCGTGAGAACCGGCAGCCATGTGCATGAAGCCCATGATCATCGTAGGTCCACCCCAGGCAATTCCGAGGATTTCCATACCGTTGGCGATGATGTTTAGCAAGGCTTCTAAGTTAGCCAAGTTGTTGACACGAACAGTACCGGCTGTGTTGACGCCCATTACGGCTGTGGCATCAACGCCTTGAGGACCGATAGTACCATTGGTGGCACCTTGGAGCACAGGTGACGTTCCCTGATCAATATGTTGTGTTTGTGTACCGGTATTATATTCGGTATTAAGGTCTCCACCTTTCGAACCTTCAACGGCTTGTGAACTGAATGCATCTCCGAAGCTTTGTGCTTGTGCTGGTGCGGAAAGTCCACAAATAAGAGCTGCTGCTACTGCGACGTTAGTAAGTACTTTGGTAATACGCATAGATTCATGCCTCCCGGTAAGTCGAAGGTTTCGCTGAGACGTTTATTAAGTTAGTAAGTCTTTTAAAAAAGAAACGCACGGAACTGAGTGCGAATATAGATTATTCCTATCGGCTCATGAAGTCAAGCGCGAAAATGTATTCTGGGCTACATTTTTCCGTCGCTGATTCAACAACTTGAATTAAATATGAATGGACGAAAAACGGCATAGCCATGCGCTTTGGTGTTGATGAGGTTTATTGGGCGCGTCCGAGGGCAATGAACTTGCTTCCTGCTGACAACGAGGAACAGTATGAGGAGCAGCCCAATACCTACTGAGAACTTTGATCACCAACCGTGGTTGCATGCTCCGCAATCCAAAACGCGTTCGCTCAGGCAGTTCGAAACAACGAAAGAAACAGATCAACGTAGAACACCTGATCTGTTTAAATATAGGTTCAAATAGATCTTCTACAATGTAGCAAGAACATCCTCTTCTAAGGCAGTTGCGCTGCGGTCGCCAGAGGAGACAAATATCTCGTCAAAAAGAGGCATCTATTCTTTAGGCAGTTCGAATTGTATGCTGATAGGTCGTCATTCGATCACCGCTGTGCACCAAATATTGAGTGCGTGCCATTGTCGAACAAGTGTTTGCCTCTTACGATAATGCAGCTGGGGAGCGTCTTGCTCAGTCGGACTAGCGCTTCATTGGAAATCTCTGTCCCCGTGACGTTGAGGTAACGCAAGCTCGCCACTTTCTTTATCGATTCTATGCAGTCATCCGAAAGTCGATTGCCGGAAAGATCTAATGAAGAAAGCTGCGGTAAAGCCGCTATTTGTCTAACTCCGTCATCCGAAATATGAGTCCTCGCGAGCTCGAGATATTCGATACTCTTGATTCTAGCGACATCTTTCATTTGAACATCGCCAATGTTGTTGTCGCTGATCTTTAGAGTTTGCAGTGGAAGTTTCGCGAGGAAGCCTACTCCCATCGCGTTTATGTTGGTGTGTGAGACGTCCAGATGTTGAAGATTATTGTGGGGAGTGATTTTTTCGAATGCCGCCATACCTAGATCGCTGAGCGATGTGTCCCTCAGTGTAAGGCTGTGCAGCCTAGATACAGCGAGAATTTTGGGCATTGCCTTGTCGCCGACATTGCTGGAAGAGAAGTCTATGCATCCCAGGTTAGGGAAATTCTTCAATGCATCGGTGGAAGCATCCGTGATCTCTGTGTTGCGCATCGAGAGTTCCCAAAGAGCAGGCAACTTTTGCAGCGACATCATCACGCTGTCTGTTAACTTTGTCGACGATAGGTCAAGGTATCTCAGATTCTTGTTGTCGCTCAGGCTTGCTGCGCCGTGGTCTGTAATCTTTGTCTGGCTCAGATCGAGAGATCTTAAATTCTCGAATTGTCTCAGGTGCGGCAATGCAGCGTCGGAGATTTTGGTGCCACCAATACCCAGGTGTTCGATGTTAGGGTTGTTCTTTAGTTGTGCTAAACCAACCACACCAATATCGCTCACGCTGGTTCCGTTCAAGTAAAGTGTAGTCAGATTCTTGAACCGAGCGACATCCCTCATTCCTGCGTCTGTAACCTGTTTTTCATCTCGCAAGTTCATTCTCGTTATGCGTCGAGATTCACGTTCAGCCAGTTTTGCAATCTCGGCATCGCAGGTGGCCGTCGGAGTGCTCCGTCCAGGAGGAATAGGTTTTTCATCTTCCTCTCTATGCTCATTGTTGTCTTTCTGAGCCTCGACCTTAGCATCGAACAGTGCAACAACAGAGTTATCGTCGACACTCTTTGGACCAAAAGCTTCTTTGATCAAACTGTCGTAGGCAGAGAACTCGTCTACCAGTGGTTTGCTTGCTTCAAAACTTTCCGTATGCATTTGGCTAAATCTCCCGCCGCTTTCTTGACTTGATACCAACTCGTGCACCCCCGGCGTAATTGATAACGAAATTTCCTTCCGCTCAGCTAGCGGCTGGGCCGGCGCTCGGCAGAAGAGTTATAGGAATGTTAGAGGGTCGTTTCGATCCACACTGTAGTTCGTCGATGTTACTCCAGTGTTACTAAATTGGTTGAAGCGTGATGAGGTGAGTGATGGGCCGCGAATGTGTTGCCTCGTGTCGGAATCGGCAGTATGAGTTGGCAGCCGGATGCGGATTCGTCAGTATGTCCTTACGCGCAAGTCGAGGAGCATCCGGTGCCAAAAGGACTATTCAAGCCAATTGCCGCGCAGATGATTGTGGCGGCAATCAGAGCAGAGTTGGCCGTTGGTTCAAGAAAGTAATCTCCGCAATCTGGAGTCCAAGCAAGTTTGCTCGCGTCAGTCGAGTCCATTGTTATCTCGATCTTCTAGGAGTAGATAACCAAATCAAACTCGCTGAGTAGGTCGGTTAGCCTGAATTTGCGAACGTTATTCACGGCGATGTTTCCTTCACTTTTGATCAGGTCCGCTGGACTTACTGTTTCAAACGAACCCTCGCTGGCGTTCCATCCGACAACTGCAAATGTATGGCGAAGGTGACTGTCCACTGAATTTTCCTTAGGAAACCGAACAAGCATGACAGAGTTGCCTGCATTCCAGGCTTCGTTAACCTTCTTATACAAATCCTCTGGTGACGCCTCTTTCGTTTTGAGGGACGACGTCGGCCGTGCCGTAAGCAGACTCAACATCTCCTCCGCGGAAAACAGGGAGTCTCCGTTGGCACTGTCTCTGGTGTGTGCCAGCGCGAGTTCTTCGTATGCATTTGCCAACACTACAGGCCATATGCCGAACTCTCTTGCTTGACCGTAGCGGTGAATAGCCTTGTGCGATGGTTGAATTACTCTTATCGGAAGGCGTGAGCTTCCTGGGAAAGAAACGATGTAAGCCGAATTGTCGCTTGGTTTAATCGATCTAAAGACAAAATCTGGATCTCTTGCCATTACAGATGCCAGCGCCGATAGGAAGACTTGATTTTCCTGAAG
>CAYTDR010000964.1:0-3424 GCA_964436185.1 uncultured Candidatus Obscuribacterales bacterium
ATGAACACAGGCGAGTGGCACATCCCCCCTCGATGACGACGCAATCTGACCGACCACGACCGATTCCAGCTAAAGTATTTTAGGTCGCGAACCTAGCGCAGCTTTTCTCATCACCCAGCAAAAGGAGGAGCGGAGTCAGCGAAAACGCACCTGCGCAGCGTACATGGTAGACGAGCCGACCTTCTACACGACTCCGATCGCGAATCGCGGGCAGGGCGACGGAGACAAGTTCCAGGCGCCCTTGAGACCTGCGAGGATTCCTGGAGCTCCGGGCGCGTGGAACTTGTCTTCAGTTAGGGGTATCATAATATCTGGCGCTGCTTCGTCGAAGCAGTCTTGGAGTGGCGATGAGAGATTATATTCTTCTGTACATAAACGGGCGCGAGCACAGGATTTCAGGGTCCCAAGCGTTCGTACCGGTGACTGACTTTATAAGGCGAGATCTGGGAGTCTGCGGGACGAAAGTCGTCTGCGCAGAGGGGGATTGCGGTGCCTGCACGGTTATGATCGGCAGAGTCGAGGACGGCGACATTGCTTACAAAGCCGTCAATGCCTGCATTCAGTACGTGTTCCAGCTTGACTGCAGCCATATCGTGACAGTCGAAGGTCTGAAACTGGAAAGCGGTCTGAACCCCGTCCAAGAGGCAATGGTCAACTGTCACGGTGCTCAGTGCGGATTCTGTACACCCGGTTTCATCGTCGCTCTTTGCGACATGTTCGAACGTCGGGAGGAGCCTGCTGAAGTTTGTGATATCAAAGAGGAACTGACAGGCAATCTTTGCCGTTGCACTGGATACGAGGCGATCATCAAATCCGCCCTCGCCGTCGACCCCAAAGACTGCAAGCGCGTACGCGATCTCTATCCTTCCGAGCCGATGGCAAGGGCGTTCGAAGAACACATGCAGCAATCGGTCCGGATTACTGCCGACGGTCATGAGCTGTTAGTGCCGGTCACCGTAAGCGAAGCAACTGCGTTCAAAAACGAGCACAATGGTGCTGTGATCGTCAGCGGCGGAACCGACATCGGCGTGACCATGAACAAGCGTGGAATGGTGCCGGCGCATCTAATCAGTACCGCCAATCTTCGCCAGCTCGAAAAAATTGAGCGCCGCCAGGAGGACGATAGAGAAGTGCTCGAAATTGGCGCTCGAGTGCCTCTGCGAGAAGTGGAGAACTTGATCAAAGAGATCGATCCTGAGTTCTACTACATTCTCTGGGTGTTCGGATCTCCGCAGATTCGCAATGCCGGAACCCTGGCAGGCAACATCGCCAACGGCTCTCCGATCGCCGACACTTTACCCTTTCTTTTCGTCATGGATGCGGAAGTGGAGGTGGAAGGCATCGGTGGAACTCGCCGGATTAGAGTCAACCAGCTCTACGAGGGCTACAAGAAGCTGGCAATGAAACCGGATGAAATGATCACACGCATCCACATGCCTCTGCCTGTTGAGGACGAGATACTAAAGCTCTATAAGGTATCCCGTCGACAACATCTGGACATTTCAGCTTTTACAGCAGCGATTTTACTCACCGTTACCGGTGGCATCGTCACCAGCGCTAGATTGGCCTTCGGCGGAGTGGGACCCGTGGTCATGCGCCTGCCGCAGGTTGAGAACTTTCTCGTCGGCAAGGAATTCTCTTTGAACACCTTTGAAGCGGCAGGCAAAATTGCTCAAGACGAGATCACTCCAATCTCGGATGTTCGGGGCTCGAGAGACTACCGAATTACATTGGCGTCCAATATTTTGCGCAAGTTCTACTATGAAACAGCAGACGAGAGGGAGCTAGCATGTCTATAGTCGGTAAAAACCTGCCGCACGACTCGGCTGAAGGTCATGTAACTGGCGAGTCCGTATACATCGATGACATTCCTATGGTGAGAGGAGAGCTATTCGTCGACTACGTAGGCTCGCCTGTCGCCTATGGCAAGCTGAGGTCCATCGATCTATCAGAAGCAAAGAAGATACCGCATGTAGTTGCACTTCTCACCCACAAAGATTTGGCTCACAATAAGTTCGGCCCCATCCTGCAGGATGAGGTACTCCTGGTCGAAGACGAAGCGATGTTCATCGGTCAGCCGATTGTTGTGATCGGTGCGGAGACAAGGGAAGCCCTGGCCAAAGCCAAAGCTGCTATCAAAATCGAAATCGAGGAGCTGCCGCCGGTTCTCACTATCAATGAAGCAAAGGCACGCGGCGACTACATCGATCGAGAGTACAGCATAATCAGAGGAGAGGCGGACACGGCGCTACGCAAGGCGAAGCACGTTCTTGAAGGAACCTTCGTCATAGGCGGAGCCGATCACTTTTACCTGGAGTCACAGGCGTGCGTCGTTTATCCGGGAGAGTATGGACAGCTAGTCATCCACTCGGGCACACAGGCCCCGAGCGAGGTTCAACACGTAGCAGCTCATCTTCTCGGACTGAAGCAGAATCAAGTCATCTGTATGATCAAACGAATGGGTGGCGGATTTGGTGGCAAGGAATGTCAGGCTACACATCCAGCGTGCATGGCCGCACTGGTTGCACAAAAAACAAAGCGGGCTGCCAGAATCATCTACATCAAAGACGATGACATGAAGTACACGGGCAAGCGGCATCCGTTCCAAAACGACTATAAAGTAGGTTTCGACGACGAGGGCAGAATTACAGGCATCAAACTGGCACTTTACTGTGACGGCGGCGCCTACAACGACCTCTCCACAGCCGTGATTGGTCGCGCGCTCACGCACTCAGACAACGCATATTTCCTCGAAGATGCCGAGATCAGGGGACGGATTTGTCGCACGAATTTCCCGCCCAACACCGCATTCCGCGGGTTTGGAGGTCCCCAGGGAGTTATCACGATCGAAAATATCATGGAGGAGATTGCTGCATATTTGGGCAAAGATCCGCTGGCTGTCAGGCGCGCGAATCTCTATGGCATGGAAAATCGCAACACCACTCCTTATGGACAGTTAGTGTCGAACAATAACTTGCCTGAACTGTTCGATACCCTCGCACAGACCTCCAACTATTCCGAGAGACTTGCCGAAGTGGCAAAGTTCAACACCGACTCGAGAACGCACTTGAAGGGAATCTCGCTCACGCCCGTGAAGTTCGGAATCTCTTTCACCAACAAGTTTCTCAATCAAGCCAACGCACTCGTAAACGTCTATACCGATGGCACTGTTCAAGTTTCAACCGGTGCCACGGAAATGGGACAGGGGGTGAACACCAACATCAAGATGCTGGTCGCCGATGAGTTCGCTATCAATCCGGACTGGGTAATAGTGATGACTACATCGACGGAGAAGAACAACAATACATCGGCAACAGCCGCCTCGGCAGCCACGGATCTCAACGGCAGCGCAGCAGTTGACGCCTGTCAGAAGATCAAGGAAAACCTGCGCAAAGTAGCAGCAGATTATTTCGCTTCTCGTGAG
>CAYTDR010000965.1:0-3421 GCA_964436185.1 uncultured Candidatus Obscuribacterales bacterium
TCTCAACCAAAGCTGTTCTTGTTCCTCAAACGGCTTTGGTGCCTGGAGCAGATGATCCATCCGAGCATTTTATTTATATCGTCCGTGGTGGCAAGTTGAAGCTGACGAAAGTCCAGGTCGGAGATTCTCAGGACGGCAAAATTCCTGTGACAGAAGGCTTATCCCAGGGAGATGAGGTAGTTACGTCGGGTGCGTACGGCGTCCCGGACGGAGCTCATCTGGATCGAGGAGAGCCTAAAAAATGATAACGCTGATACTTCAGTTCCTACTGAAGCAGAGCCGTGCGCTCTATTTTCTCGTCGTACTGATCACTGTCGCCGGCGTCATTGCTTTTCAGTCCCTGCCCAGTGATGTCTACCCGGAACTTGCATTTCCTCGCATTGCCGTAATTGCTACAGTCGGTGATATTGCGCCTGACCGCGTGCTCTTGACCGTTACGCGCCCGCTGGAAGAGGCTTCCAATCAGGCTTATAGAGTGCGTTGGATTCGTTCAAAGACTATTCGAGGAGCCAGCGAACTTTCCATAGAATTTCAGCCAGGAACCGATATGAATTTTGCCTGGCAACAAGTACAAGCACGGATCGCGGAGATTCGAGCAAGCTTGCCGGCCTCAGCCTCGCTCATTGTTGAGCCTGTGACTCCGGCTATATTTCCTGTTCTCAACTACAACATCACCTCCGACGCTGTACCCGAATCTGACTTATACAACATTGTGCGATACGAGATAGAACCCCGTATTTTGCAGGTTCCTGGCGTAGCGCGAGCAATAACTCAAGCAGGGAAGATTCCCGAAATTGCAGTACAGGTCGATCCCGACAAACTCACCGGCTACAAAATCAGCATCGTAGATGTCGCGGCCGCATTGACAAGAACGAATCAGATTGAGGTTCTTGGACGGGTCGATGATCGATACAAGCAAAATTTGATTGTAGGTCCTGGCGAATCAATCAAACCAGAGGAACTCTATGACTTAGTGGTATCACGCTCAGGAAGTGAACCGATCTATTTGAAAGACATCGCTACGATCACTCATTCCTTCCGCGATCCGCTCAGCGTCATAAGTGCCGATGGCAAGGAAGGAATAGTACTCAATATCTTCAGGCAACCAAGCAGCAACGTTGTAGCTGTCTCGGATGGTGTTGCCGCTGAGATTGAGCGGATCAAAACCTCACTTCCTGCCGGCGTTAAGATCAGCAAGGCTTACGACCAGTCCAGACTTGTTCGTCAGGCTTTAGCTTCAATCCTCAAGGAAATTGGAATCGGAATTGCTTTTATTATTGCCATTCTCTTCGCGTTCCTGCGCTCATGGAAGAGCACACTAATTGCAGCCATCACTATTCCACTCTGTGCAGCTGCGGCCTTCGCAACGATGGCGCTTCTCCACCAAAGCTTAAACCTGATGTCGCTGGGCGGATTGGCTATCGCTCTGGGATTGGTGATCGATGATGCGATCGTTATTGTTGAGAATATTCATCGACAGCTGCAAAAGGGCCTAACTTCGCACGAAGCAGTAATTGCTGCTGTTCAGGAATTGGCCGGTCCCGTTACCAGTTCAACTGCCACCACTCTGGTTGTTTTCCTGCCGTTGGGACTCATCTCAGGGGTGGCAGGACAGTTCTTTTCTGCACTAACAATTACACTTGCAAGTGCAGTTGCATTTTCATTCTTCCTTGCATTGTTCTTCGTCCCTATTTTCTGCGCCCAAGTGATGAAGCGCGAAGCTCATGCAGCCGGAGACCAGGAAGCATCAGCTTCTCAGAAAGGAGGTTGGTATCGGCGAATTCTCAGGACCTCGCTTCACCATCCTTTGATTGCTGGACTATCTGCTGTTCTGCTCGTCGTTGTTACTTGCTTCCTGTTTCAAAAGCTTGGTACTGACTTTCTGCCGGAGATGGACGAAGGCAGCTACGTTTTGGACTATTTGATGCCTGCCGGAACCTCGTTGCCTCAGACCGATGAAATATGTCAACGGATCGAAAAGATTCTGAGTGAGAGTCCGGAAGTAATGGCCTGGACTCGCAGAACTGGCGCGGAACTTGGATTGTTTGCTACTCAGCCGAATACCGGCGACATACTCGTTGTTCTCCGTCCACACGATCAACGCAAGCGCTCGACTACCGAAGTAATGGACGAGCAACGTGATAAAATCGCCGAGCAAATTCCCCAGGTTGAAACAGAGTTTCATCCAATTCTTGCAGACCAGTTGAATGATTTGGCAGGTGCAGGAAACCCTGTCGAGATCCGCATATTTGGCGAAGATCGAGCGGCTATTAGGTCTGTTGCCGAAGCGGTTGAAACCAAACTGAAGAATGTTCAGGGACTGGTGGATCTAGCCTTAACAAGCCAGGACAGCGCTCCACAGTTCGATATAAAGGTTGATCCGCTGCGTGCAGGACGAATACTCCTTACGCCTCTCGATGTGACCGATCAGGTGAAGGCGGCTTTTCTGGGACAAGTCGCTACACAAATGAGACAAGGAGACAAATTTCTAGATGTGCGCGTGCGTTTCCCCGATAAAATTCGTTTCAATCCAGCGCAGATCGGACAACTTCAAATATTCGGAAAGAACGGCGCCATTCTGCCTCTTGATGCCATAGCGACAGTCTCCCAGGTCAATTCCGAAGTTGAAATTCTACGTGAGCACCAGCAACGCTATGTCTCTGTCGAAGCCAGTATTGAAGGACGGGATCTTGGTTCTACAATCAACGAAGTTCGCTCCGTTTTGAAAAAAATTACTGTACCTTCCGGTGTTTCGATAAACATTGGTGGCATCTACCTTAGCCAACAAGAAAGCTTTCAACAGTTACTGTTGGTTTTGCTTCTTGCCACCGCACTGGTCTATCTGATGATGATCATTCAGTTTCGCTCATTTCTTCAACCCCTTTCTATCCTGCTTGTATTGCCTCTAGGCATGCTTGGCGTTGAACTGGCACTCATTGGAACGGGCACGCCATTAAACGTCTCTTCCTTCATGGGGTTGATTTTGCTTGTAGGCCTGGTGGTGAAGAATGGCATTATTTTGCTGGAATACGCTAACCGGTTACAGATCCAAGGACTGTCACCAGAAGATGCTTTAGTTGAAGCAGGGATCATCAGACTGCGACCGATTCTGATGACTACCCTTTGCACGTTACTAGCCCTGACTCCACTTTGGCTCGGTCACGGAGCCGGATCGGAATTGCATCGTCCATTAGCAATAACAGTTATTGGCGGACTTTCACTTTCCACTCTGTTTACCCTGATTTTTGTTCCGCTCTTGTCTCGCTTCACAATGAAAAGGAAAGAACGCGAAATTACAGCTCCCAGTGCCGATTACATGATAATCAGCTGACCGGCAGCTCAATGCGTGGCTAACGACTCGACAGTGGCCCATCCAAGGGGCGGCGTGAGCGATACCGACAAGATGCCAACGCTACTGCTT
>CAYTDR010000966.1:0-2779 GCA_964436185.1 uncultured Candidatus Obscuribacterales bacterium
GTCGTAAGCGAACGTGGACGACCCGATTCACGACCGGCAATTTTTGCAGGGAGAAACGCCGATTGCTCTGGTCAAAGCGGGTCAACTTCAGACTACCAGAACCGGCTTGCTCGCCATCAGCTCAGACAGAAGGGACCTACACGTTGTCACCAGCGGTGAAGTGACGAGGATTCGACTTCCTCAAGCGACATATCCGATTCATTCAGTTGCCATCAGCGACTCGGGAGTAGTTGCCTACGTCACAGAACGCGGTCAGCTCACTGTAATTTGGCCGAACCTCAGTTGGCAGACCTACACCTTTGACGGTTTCCGTTTCCAGGGGCAGTGGGGTGAGCTGCCATGAGTAATAGACCGAATCCCCAGGAAAAAATCCGCGGCAACGATGTTAAGACTCTCACCTACAGAGGAGTGGTGTCTGCTACTGCGTTTCTGTTCGATTTTGACATCGTAGACATGAAGTCGGCTCGACAACGAATTCTTCCTATCTGGCGACCCGGAGTGCGAGTCTTTGCAATCGAAAACGGTCTCGTCGTGCTTCTTACACAACCAGTCGAGACACAAACTAAAAACTGCATTGGGCTGCCTCTAGTTTCCTCGCGATTAGGTCCGGGTGCCCCGCTGCTTTCAATGCCATTGACGGAAAAGCATTTGGAGAGGATTATGGCGCCCTCTCGTTCGGTTGTTCGCTGGAAGCATGGAAGGTTGGCAGTAGAGCTGCTGGATAAGGAAGAAGACATTGCCAGCTGGCTAATCGTCAGCGAATATTCGGAGTTGGCTTTGATATCGCCCGCGGTTCCTGTCCGTGAAATCGAGCCTCTGATTAAGAATGAGAAGTTTGACCTGCGTGCCAAACTGGCTGGAAGTTCGCCCAGGGATCCGGGAATGGATGAGTTTATCGAGAGTTTCAACAAAGCGTCCACGGACAAGTCCGACGAGGTTCCTCGCCAGTGCGGTGCGAGCAATGCTACCTCTGGTGGTGCAGGCGGTGCTGGAGGTAGCGGCCTAAATAGTGCTAAATACAGTGCTCAGGTTTGGCTGAACGGATTATTGAAAAAGCTCTTCAAAGTGGACAAACCGGACGTCCCCGGTTCCGCGTCCAGGGCGGGAGCGTCAGCGCCGTCCTGGTTTGATAACATTTTGGCCAGCCTCTCCGGCTCGCAATCGCCAGGGGCCCAGCAACAGTCAGCAAAGCCTCAAACCCCTGACTGGGCCGATGAATTTCGTCACGACATCTATAAAATGTTGAACGATACGGGCGTGCTCGGATTTATCATGCAACGTCAGCAAGAATACATGTTCAAGATGATCGATCTGTTCGAGCGCGGCGATTGGTCGGAAGCTTTGAAATATGGAGTTCCGCTTGGCTCGGGAGATGGCGATTCTCCGCCGAATCCGTTTTTGGATATTCCGATGCCCAGAAGCAATGTCCAGATTAACTTAGGTGCCCAGCCTCCATCCTCCTCTTTACTGTTTTCGCACCCGGAGCTGTTTGAGCGAATGCGGGAGCTTTATAGAGGTTCTGTGGAAAATCTGACCGCTGCCGGTAGATTCGACGAGGCGGCTTTCGTGCTTGCCGAACTGCTCGGTGAGATTGAAGAGGCGGTTTCCTATCTGGAAAGGCATGGACAGTTTGTGCTGGCTGCCGAGCTGGCAGAAGCTCGCGTACCTCGCCCGAGTTTGGTCGTGCGGCAGTGGTTTCTAGCAGGAGACATCGACAGGGCGGTGAACATCGCCCGTCTTCATGGCTGCTTCCGGGAAGCCGTACATTTGCTGGAAAAGGATTATCCCGGGGTGGCAAACTCGCTGAGAGAGACATGGGCAATGCATCTGGCCGAGATCGGCAACTACTCCGCGGCCGCATCGCTGGCTAAGGACATTCCGGCGCTTCAAGAGCAAGCGCTGGAATGGACGCAGTTGGCACTTCAATTAAAGGACCGGAATTCCGGACAACTGTTAGCCTATTGGCTGACTTTTTTTAGGTCGAGGGACGAATGGCCCTCAATCAAAGATAGAGTAGTGAATCTGCTTAACGATGAGAGTCGCGAACTGGCTCCGGCGCGGCTCACGTTTGTCAACTCACTTTCTCATCCGTACAGCACAGAGACTGAAGTATTGGCGAGAAAGGCTGCTCGTGCAATTCTGCGCGACCATGGACGGTATTACGTGAGTCTTAGCCGCGACAACATCTTGCGTTCTCTGGACGATCGGGCGCTGGGATTGGATGTGGCGAGGCTCACCTGGAGTACTCATAGTCGGAGTTTGGATTCTGAAACTGTACCTCTAGAGCTGCGACTCTCGGCCGACGATATCGGGGCTGATACCATTTATGATTCTGCTTTTCTTCATGATGGACGGGTGGCATTGGCTCTGGGAGAGGCTGGCGTCTGCCTCCTGGATGCTGACGGTAGACAGGTGGAGCACTATACGTTTCCTGCAACAAACTTTGTTGTTTCGTCGAACGGGGATAGGCTTCTGGCTCTAGCATCGAGAGGGAAGGCGAAGCGCATCACCAGATTGAATTTGATGTCAGGCTCTTATGAGGAGCTGGGGGAGGCGATGCTCACATGCTTTGCCACCAATTACGATGGCTCAGTCTGGTATGCAGCCAATCAAAGTGAGTTGTTCGTAGTCGATGCGACACAGTCGCGTTTTAAGATCCTCTGGCAGATGCCGAATCTACCGGAGTTGAACCTGCGAGATATGGTTGCATCCATTGTATCTAGTGATGCTAAATGTGCGTTTGCCACTTATCATCCTGAAGAATCTACCGTGACTGAAT
>CAYTDR010000966.1:2789-3421 GCA_964436185.1 uncultured Candidatus Obscuribacterales bacterium
GAGGTAAGCGCATCTGGACGTGTGATTTGCCTGGAGTTGATTTGCGAGACTACGGGCCGATGATGAGTTGGGTACACCGACGAAATTCGGAGCACGAACAAGCACTCACTACACCAAGTGGAATTGAGGTCTCTGTCGGTCCCTCATCCCGTATTGGTCTTGAAGATAACCTGGAATTAATTTTCAACCAGAAAGATTTGAATCTCCCACATCATTGGACGAGAATCGACAAAATCACCACCTCAGCCAGTGATGAGTGGATTGCCCTTTGCTTCACTCAGATCTTTCCGGAAGAGCTCGGTGTTTTGCAATCGTTCACTCTGCCTGTTTCATCCGTGTGTTATTTGCTGGACGTCGCATCTTTCAAGGTGCGGGCAAAGCTCTTCTTCGATGGGTCGGGGCGTCTTTCGCCACGTCTGCAAAACGGAACGCTAACATTGTGCGACGATAGAGGGCGCGTTGTGGTTCTCGATTTGGCTAGCGGTGCCGTGTTGAGAAACCTCTGTATATGAACCTCTTCGACAAGTTTTCGTTTTGATTTCAACGGTTGAGCTCATCGATTGATTTCATGATCTGTCTTCTCAGTGCATCTACTTCTGCCAGAACGGGCGGTAGGCAGGCAGAAAGGTCTA
>CAYTDR010000967.1:0-3419 GCA_964436185.1 uncultured Candidatus Obscuribacterales bacterium
CTCTGCAGCTATGGACATCATCATTTCCAAAACGTTCGACAATGGTACGGAATGCCCGTCCGAACAAACGCTTGTAATTGACAGAGCAATCGGCAATGAGCTTCTGGCAGAGTTCACGCGGCTCGGTTGTTATGTTTGCACACCTGAGGAAGTAGAGAAGGTAGCAGATGCCGCTATCGATCCAAGAACCAACGGCATGAACTATAAGATGGTCGGACAGTCGGCCAATCGAATTGCCGAAGAGGCGGGAATCTTAGTGCCACCAAAGACGAAGATTCTCCTTTGCCCACTTACCGGAGAACTGCGTCACCATCGACTGGCAGTAGAGAAGCTGATGCCGGTACTTGGATATGTCTTCGTAGACTCGGAAGACGAAGGTCTCAATAAGGCATTGGACATCAATTATGCCGGTGGAACAGGTCATACTGCTGGTGTATTCAGCGAATCGGATGAAGTAGTCGAGCGTTTTGCCTCCACTATTAACGCCGGCAGAATCATCGTCAACTGCCCGACGTCCATTGGCGGTCTGGGCGGCGTTTACAACAACCTCAATACGACCTTGAGTTTCGGTTGCGGCACCGGTGGTGGCAACATCACCTCAGATAATGTCAGCATCAAGAATTTGATGAACTACAAGAAAGTGCCGAGGCGCAAGACCTATGCTCTGGCTTTCCAGACAACCAAGAACATCTACATAAACCCAGGTAGTCTGGAGCATTTGAGAAGGCTCGAGACTAAGTCGGTTTTCGTTATCACTTCACGCTCTGCTGCTCGACGTGGACATCTTTCGATGGTGCTCGAACGTCTGCCGCAAGATACCAAGGTGGATGTCTTCAGTGATATAGGCGTAGAGCCGGACTTCGAGGTGATCAAGCGAGCCGTAGCAGAATTGCAACGCAGTCAAGCCGATACAATCATCGCCATGGGCGGTGGCTCCGTGCTCGATGCGGCTAAAGTAGTTCGGCTGCTTTATGATCATCCCGACTTGAATTATGCCGAGCTGTCAGTCAACTTCCTGGATTTCCGTCACCGGATTACGGAGTGGCCCAAAGAGGTTAAGACGCAACTAGTAGCGATTCCCACCACATCTGGAACAGGCTCCGAAGTGACACCATTTGCTGTCGTGACCGATAGCGTGAATCGCAAGAAACTGTCTCTGGTTGATGAATCCTTGCTTCCCACCATCGCGATAATAGACGCCAATCTCACCAGGTCGATGCCGCCTGAGATCACGTTAGACACCGCATTCGATGCACTCACGCACGCACTCGAAGCCCTGGTATCTACGTTCTCCTCCGACTACACCGATGGGCTGGCACTAGAAGCGATGCGCCTGATTTTTGAAGCGCTGCCGGAAGTGCTGAAAAACGGCGATGATGTTGTCACCCGGCACAAGCTTCACCACGCTGCTTGCCTGGCTGGAATGGCGATCGGAAACGCGTCAGTGGGCTTGAACCATGCTTTCGCACACAGCTTCGGAGCTTACTTCGATGTTCCGCACGGACGTTCCAACAGCGTCTTCCTGCTCACGACAATCGGCTACAACTCCAGCATACCGACAAAATTCGTGGCGGTCGCCAACTATCCGTTATGGATTGCCGACGAAAAATATGCACGAGCAGCAAGGTTCCTCGGGCTGGTTGAGACGAACAGCAACGACGTCTACTCGCCTGAAGAAAAGCAATCGGCTATCAAAGCACTCATGCAAGCTGTATATGATTTGGCAAGACAAACCGGTCAGCCACTTTCCATCAGCGAGCTGGGAATTTCGCTGGAAGCGTTTACTGAAGCCATCCCTACTCTCGCAGTAGCAGCCTTCGAAGATATGTCGATTAAGACTAACCCGGGCTATCCGCCTGGCGAAGATATCGTTGAGCTTCTGGCTCAGACCTATCCCCCTAGAGAGAGACCATGACCCGTTCGAATTGAATTCGAATGAAACGATTGCTAATTGAGGACAGGAAATGAGCACAAAGAAATCGAAATCCAATTCCAACAACAAGACCGCCAAAAAGGAAATAGCGCCGATCAATGACACGCGGGACGAGGTGAACGGAAACACTACACCGACCGAGTTAGAGCCGACTGCAGAAAAGGTTTCGCCCAATAGAACTGACGGGAAGTCGGCGCCAACACCATCAAAAGTCACCAATCCGACGCAAACAGATAGCCGGGACTCTAATCGCGTGCAAGAAAAGTTTTTCGTGCTGGGCTCGCTAGATCGAGCTCTGGATGAGGTGGACAAACTGCTTGCAAAAGGTTCCACGGATATTCTCCTCGATTTCTCCGGTTGCCCCTTTATTACAGTCGACGGGCTTGAATGGTTGGAGGAGTTGCTGCTGAGAGCAGAATCAATGCAGTCGCATGTCAGATTCGTCAACATCTTCCCGTCCGTGTACAAGACGTTCAAGGTCTCTCGTATTGACAGCATTCTGAGAGCTTGTGGCGCCCCTGGAACAATGAGGGGTCCGATTTGCTAACAAGTTCTTCGTGACAAGTTCTTTGCGCACAAGAAGAACGTATTTGCTAGCTCTTATTCTGAGTGACCGATGCGTCCAGGGTTGCTCGTTTGTTTGGCATCCCTCAGATGTCGGCTGCTCCGCAATGGCTACTAGGGCATTGCCTGCGGTATCAAATATAGTGGCGCTCTAGTTTGCTCAAGGCTTATTTTTGTCCGCCAAATTTCTTACAAAAAAGACTCGCACCCGTTCTACAAATTCAGGGAAATCGAAGTTGTGACCGCGATTTTTCAGGACCATCAGTTGCGATTTGACTCCGGCTTTCTGCAACAGATCGTAGAGCTCCTGCGCTTGCGCTAAGGGAACGGCATCATCCTTGTCACCATGCATGATCAGAAACGGCGGATCATCGGCAGATACATAATTGACTGGACTGGCTGCCAGCAGAACCTGAGGATGCATGTTAGTGAACATCATGCTGTACACAGCCGATCCAGGACCGCTATATTTGAACTTAATGTCGGGGCCGGACTGACTCTGGGCGCTCAATAGATTGGTCGGACCACACCAATCGCATACCGCTTGAACCTTGCTGGACACGACCGGTTCGTTCTTCTTCCGTCCTTCAATGGTAGCGAATGTGCTATCACCAGTGGTGCCAATCATCGCTGCCAGATATCCTCCCGCCGACGATCCCCAGACACCGAAACGATTGGGATCAAGCCGGTATTTGGCGGCATTGGCACGGAGATAACGAATGGCGGCTTTGCAATCGTTGACCTGAGCTGGAAATGGAGCATCGGTCGAATAGCGATAGTTGATGCTGGCAACTGCAAACTCATCGCTCAAATCGCGCGCAGCTAGACAGTTCTCCCCTTTGTCGCCATACATCCATGACCCGCCGTGAATCAAAATAATCAGGGTAAAAGGTCCGGGTTTTGACTTTTGAAGATATAGATC
>CAYTDR010000968.1:0-3407 GCA_964436185.1 uncultured Candidatus Obscuribacterales bacterium
TCCGGCAGCTCGTTCGATTTAATCAAGTTCACACTTTTCGGTCGTTTCCGTAAGCAACGTGCTGAGCCTGCGGGCAAGCTCGTCGACACCGTCTCCGTTTAGAGATGAAAAGGTTTGTACTGTTACGAATTCGTCAACTCCAGCCTCGCTCAACTCTCGTCGAATCTTTAGCAGAGTACTTTGGGCTGCGCCGCGCGAGATCTTGTCGTTTTTGGATAAGACGACATGTAGCGGTAGTTCAGATTCCAGCGCCCAGTTGACCATCATGTTGTCGAACTCCTGCATGGGATGTCGAATGTCCATAACAAGAATTACACCTTTTAAGCACTCCCTTTCGTGCAGGTACTGTGATAGATGCTCCTGCCACTTACTCTTCGTCTCTTTTGAGACTTTGGCATAGCCATAGCCCGGCAGATCCACCAGCCGCAAATTCGGCGAAGCCGGGAGCTGGAAGAATGTGATTAGCTGCGTACATCCTGGGGTTTTGCTGGTGCGTGCAAGTTTCTTGTTTCGTGTTAATGTATTGATTACACTGGACTTTCCTGCGTTGGAACGACCTGCAAAAGCCACCTCTGCGCCTTGTTCGGGAGGGCACTGTTGCAGACCAGGTGCACTGGTTAGAAACTGAGCGGAGTGAAAATTGAGTTTCTTCATGGTGGATTTCAGCGTTGACTGTCTGATCTGGCGAAGCGAAGTGCGTTTCCATATGGAAGCGGCAAGGTTCAAGTGTAGACCATTAGCGTTAAGTTGTCTTCAACGCGCCCTCATTCTTGCTGTTTGAGACTCGATAATGGCGCGGTTATTGATTCCAAGGATTTTTGTTCGGCATCGACACCAAGGAAGGCTTCCACGACGCCGGCAATAATCATGACCGCGGCGCCACCAAGATAGCCCCAACTAACGGCGTCACGCGAACCGCTTTCAATGAGCGACGCGAAGATTGCTGGGGCAGCAACGCCACCAACAAGAGTTCCCAGCGCGTAAAAGATCGCGATTGCAATGGCGCGCATCTCCAGCGGAAAGATCTCGCTCACCGTCAGGTATGCAGAGCTAGCAGCGGCTGATGCGACAAAGAAAATAATCGTCCAGGCTAAGCACTGCGTGTTAGCATCGAGCGCGCCTATCTTAAACAGCCATGCTGTTACAGCCAATAAAACACCAGACAAAATGTAAGTTGCCGTGATCATTGTTCGACGCCCGAGTGTGTCGAACAATCTGCCCAACACTAGCGGACCGAAGACATTGCCTACCGCGAATGGAAGGATGTACCAACTGACCTGATGTGGTTCGATTTTATAAAAGCGAATCATGACCAGCCCGTAGGTGAAGAATATCGCATTGTAGAAAAATGCCTGAGAGCCCATCAGGGCAAGGCAAAGGATCGAACGTTTGAGGTGTACCTTGGAGATTGCTTGCCAGATCTCTGACCAGGCTGTGTGGCTTCTCGTAAGAATATGCAGTACTTCGTGATTCGTTTCCGGCAATCGTTCCGGATGATGATGACTGATATAGGCTTCAATTCCAGACATTACCTTCTCAGCTTCTTCCGTTCTTCCATGGATTGCCAGCCAGCGAGGGCTCTCAGGCACCCAGTGTCGAATTGCCAGTACGAAGAGACCGAGCACCGCACCGATAACGAAGGCCAGCCGCCAGCCCAACCAAACAGGCAGACTTTCCGGATTAAGGAGATAGATGGTTGCCGCTGCGCCTATCATTGCACCAATCCAGTACGTGGAATTGATGATGAGGTCGACCTGTCCGCGCACACTGGGAGGAATAAGCTCATCGATAGCCGAATTGATGGCAGCATATTCGCCACCGATGCCAGAGCCGGTGACAAATTGGAAGAACGCGTAGCTGGAAAAATTCCAGGCGCAAGCAGTCAGTCCCGTTGCCAATAAGTACACTGAAAGCGTGATGTAGAAAAGCTTCTTGCGACCCCATCGATCGGTGGCGTAGCCAAAGACAAGCGCTCCAACAACAGCTCCTGCCAGATAGAAGGTGGCTGCCATTCCTACTTGAGACTCCGTCAAGCCGAGTGCCTCAGGACGCCGGAGCATTCCCCCAACAGCTCCCGCCAATGTCACCTGCAGTCCGTCAAGAATCCACGTGACACCAAGGGCAATGACAATCAACCAATGCCATCTACTCCACTTGAGCCGATCGAGCCGCGATGGAATGTCCGTTGCAATCGTTCTGCCAGAGATAGCTTGTTTATCTGGTTCCATGTCTACGTGAAAGTACCACAGGATGATTTGAAGTACAACTTCAATTGATTCTCTATGAGTAGTACACCTCGCTCGCGCTGAGCATAGGAACAGAACAAGTGTCTGAACTCATTTGCGGCGGGGCAACATGGTGTGCTAGGGCACGGTTGGACCCATCCGGACCGATTACTATTTCACCGTCTCGCTGGACTGGACCGTCGATGCGCTGGACATGTATCACCTGAGTTTGTGCAACCTGGAACATCGACGTGCCGGACATATATCCCTTCAGCTCGCGATTAGAAACCCGGACATCGCCGAAAGCCCAGTCATTGGCTCTGGAATGGGCGAAACTCGGGGCTAGAGCAATTTTCCCCTACTCTTCCCCAATTCTCCATCTATTGTTCAAAAAGAGGGTGGATGGGGGCATAAACCGTGCAAGACTTCTTTGAATCATTCGCGAATCCTTCTTGCGATCCGGTTAACGCGGAGCAAGAGGATTGCAGTCAACTGTTTCTCGAGCTTCTCAGGGGGCAGGGGAGCGTCAAAGGCGAATCCCAGGAGAAGGTGCCATGCGCCAACGAAGATGTATTCACGATCAACTCTGAATTGTCAGATCCATCTATGCATGCTCGATTCGAGACCAGTCTTCCGATTGTCGATGCGAGCCGAAGCGAGAGCGCCAGGTTCGCCCAACTGCTTGGATATGTGAACGCGGAGCGCGACCGAGCGGCAACCGACGAAACGCAAAGCTTCTATTTTAGTGAAAAGCCATCCACCCGACTGCTCATATCCACGGATGTACTCACTTCAGTAAAGGTGCCGGAGAAACCAGGCAGCGTCCAGGGAGCTGACGGGTCCCGCATCGAATTCGATACCGCGCCGGATGGAACTATTCGAGCCAAGAGCATTACCCATGGAGACGGCACCACCACAGAGTATCAGTGGGATAAGGCCGGAAAGCTGATTGAAGCAACCACCAGGTCGAAGAAAGGTGATGAGCTCGTGAAGGTTGTCACCAACGAGCGCGGAGTCACCATAACTCAGTCGTTGCCTTCTCAATCGTTCAAGGATTTGAAAGGCGAACTTGCCGTTGCTGAGGACGGCAACTGGACTTTCAAAGGGAAAAATCATGAATGGAGTTCGAAAAGCGGTGGCGGGATTGTGGGTGATGTCCAACAGAACGGAGGCAAATTCCGC
>CAYTDR010000969.1:0-3405 GCA_964436185.1 uncultured Candidatus Obscuribacterales bacterium
GCCGGTGACTCACGTGAACTTTGATATGGAGAGTCTCTTCGAACTGGTTCTTGAGTGTGGCCGTCAGAAGATGCGGGTCATGCAGATGCTCGACGAAGGGCACTCCGAGCGATTCGGCACACCGGGGCCGACGACTGTCTACGAAGGGACCAAAGCTGGTCCGGGAATTCTTGTCACCGGCCATGACATGGCTGATCTGGCGGATTTGCTTTATCAGGCGTCAGGACAAGGTGTGAATGTCTACACGCACGGCGAAATGCTGCCTGCCCATAGTTATCCGAAGTTGCGCGCCTATCCGCATCTCGCCGGCCATTACGGTGGGCCCTGGCAGAATCAGCAATGGGAGTTCCCGGCTTTTACCGGGCCGATTCTGGCAACGACCAACTGCGTGTTGATACCGCCAGATAGTTACAAGGATCGCCTTTTCACGACGCGGGTCACCGCCGTGCCCGGTGGTAAGCGTCTAAAGACGAATGACTTCTCAGAAGTGATCGCGATGGCGAAGAGTTCGTCGGCATTGCCGGATCGCAAAGTGAAGGAATCGACGATTGGTTTCCATCACAGTGTGATCCTCAGTCTGGCGGACAAGATTGTCGCAGCGGTGAAGTCTGGTGAGATCAAGCGATTCTATTTGATCGGAGGTTGCGACGGAGCCGAACTGGGCAGGAATTATTACACGAAGCTGGCTCAAGGTGCTCCGCAGGAATCCGTGATTCTGACGTTGGGATGTGGCAAGTACCGCATTCGTAATCACGACTATGGCACCGTTGCTGGCTTGCCAAGGTTCCTCGACATGGGCCAGTGCAACGACGCCTATGGTGCCGTGCAAGTCGCGCTCGGACTGGCCAAGGCATTCAATTGCGGTGTCAACGACTTGCCTCTTTCGATCGTGCTGTCCTGGTTCGAGCAGAAGGCGGTTGCCGTATTACTGAGCCTGTTTGCGCTCAACGTGAAGGGGATACGGCTGGGCCCGATTCCTCCGGCCTTCGTGTCTCCCAATGTATTTAAGGTCTTGCAAGAAAAGTTTGACCTGAAGCTCATCGAAGCTGTACCGCCCCGCGAGCTGGTGCAGTTGTCGGTGTGATTGTCCACGCCACCGGGGACGCAAGTCTGAGTATGTGCTTCACGTGGGCCGGAGTTCAAAGCGTTCCGTCCCGTGCAAAGCTTCTTGAGCTAGTGACAGAGAAGGTTTCGTTTTATGCAGCACATTGACGAAGCGCGCCTGGATACAGACTCGCAATATCGCTTTGAGTATCTCGCAGGTTTCATCGGGTTCAGTGCAGAGGATGCCGCGTTGATTCAAGCGAGTGCCCCTTACCTGGGGCCCATCATTCCTGAATTAGTCGAGAAGACCTACGAGAAGCTCTTGAGTTACGACGCTACTGCGCGGCATTTCGTTCCTCGACAAGCGGGGTACGAAGGGCCGTTGCCAACCGGCGTGGCGAGTCTGTCACAGGCGCATCCGCAGGTTCAGTTTCGTAAGGAACATCTCAGCCGGTACTTCATGCAACTGCTCGGTCGGTCGTACGACACCAAGATGGTGCTGTACCTCGACATGGTGGGGAAGATGCACACACCGAAGGCTGGCAGCAAAGAGATCGACGTACCCCTCGTGCAAATGAACGCACTGATGGGGTTGCTCGCGGACATTCTCACGGAAGCCATCTCGCAGCAGTCGTTCGATGCGCTGACATCACTGAGAACAATGCGTGCGTTTCAAAAGCTCCTGTGGATCCAGAACGATTTTATCAGCCGACATTACCAGGCAGTTCGTTAATGCCGAGCAATTCACTCCGGGCTGCATCGGTCAGAATGCAGCTCACCAAAAGAAAGATTGATCATGATTCGTGAAGTCAGCGGTGACATTCTCTTAACCAAGACCGCAGCCATCGCTCACGGCGTAGCTCCCAACGACGCCTTCGCTACCGGGCTGGCTCACAGTCTGCGTGAGCAGTGGCCCGCGATGTACAAGGACTATCGACATTTCTGTCAGACGCAACATCCGAAAAGCGGCGGTACATGGATCTGGTCCGGTCCGGGGAAGCGGATCATCAATCTGATGACTCAAGAGGCGGCATACGATCATGGTGCGAAGGCGGGTCGAGCGACGACAGAGCATGTCAATCATACGCTCCGGGAACTCAAAAAGTTGATCGACGAAGAGAAGTTGACGAGTGTCGCACTACCTCGCCTGGCCACCGGTGCTGGCGGATTGAAATGGGAAGACGTCAAACCGCTCATTCAAAAACATCTGGGTGACGCAGGCATTCCGATCATCGTCTACAGCGAGTTCCACGCGGGAGTGGCGGCTGACGAGAAGCTGTAGTCAACATTTCCTTCGTCAACGCCGCTCAAGCTCTTGCGGTGAACACTCAACCTGCCAGTAAGACTGCGAACTTCCGGAACGGAAATCTGTCCGCAGGAGAATTGTGTCCTGGACGTCGGCAAGTCCGGAACACGAGCCGCACGCCGGGCTTGTCCGGCGTGCGGATTGGCACGCTCAATGCCGCTGGCCTTTGAATCGCTATGTTTCAATTTGTCGTGATTACCTCAGAAAATACTGCATCTGACGCCCGTGGTGATATCGGTGCCCAGTGACTGGCACACCCCTTGCTATCACACTGCGTCGTGCCTTCCGGCCCTCAATCTGAGTGTGGTCTAGGTCATTGTAACACGTGAGGAGAATTTCGCGTGCTGTCTCGATTTCTGTGGATTAGCTGTCTGTCGGTCGTCGTCTTTGCACAGGGATGCAAACCTGCGATTGACGCGCATTTTGTCACGTCTGAGGCCGTTGCGAAGCTGGATACCAAGCTGCAAGACCCGATTCGCAAGGTGGTGCTTGATCAATCGGGGACACCTGCAGCACCTAAGCTGCTGGGGAATCAAGAGAAATCAAAGGCGCACCTGACTAACGGTCGTGATCTTTATCTCAAGCATTGTCAGCAGTGCCACGGCCAGTCGGGTGACGGCAACGGGCCTGCGGGGAAGTATCTCTATCCTCGCCCTCGCGACTACCGCCCTGGCATCTTCAAATTCACATCGACTCCTTATGGGTCAAAGCCTCGACGCGTTGACCTCCTTCGCACGCTGGAGAAAGGCGTACCCGGCACGTCCATGCCGACATTTCGCTTGCTACCGAAGGCTGAACGCGAAGCGCTCGTAGACTACGTGTTGGTGCTGACGTTGCGAGGCGAGTTAGAGGGACGGCTGGCCTATGAAGTGGCTGCCGAAGATGCGCTCGATACCGACCTCGTTCCGGAATTTGTGGAAGGCGTACTCGCTCGCTGGAAGGCCGCCGAGCAGGAGGAAGTGCATACGCTCTCACCTCAGCCTGCAGAGTTCACAGCAGAGCATGTGGCAGCGGGAAAAGCAGCCTTCCTGTCAAAAGGTTGCTCGAAGTGTCAT
>CAYTDR010000970.1:0-3405 GCA_964436185.1 uncultured Candidatus Obscuribacterales bacterium
TTTGCGGCAGACTCTTTGTCTCCAGGCTTAGGTTCCGGATTCTTCTTCTTCCATAGACCGAGCTGTCCAGGAATGCCTTTGACTAAACGCCCGGAGAGCTCGAAGTTCTCTTTGCCTGCATTCAGCCAGTCTCCTTTAGTCGAGTATACGTGCATCAAAAACGAGTGTAGCTCAGTGTTGTCCGGCATGATTTCCAGCGCTTGTCTGTATTCATTCACTGAGAGGTCGTATAATTTTCGTTCGAAAAGCATGTCGGCAAGCGCCGCTCGAGCCATCGGATCTTTCAGCCCAAGCTCGTTCGTGAAGACCAGATGACCGGGTCTTATGTGAATTAGCTTCAGTAGCTGGGGAAGATCGGGGACAAAATTGAGGCGGTTGAAGCTCTTTGCGCACAGCATCGCATTCTTAAGATCGCCCGCCTTGTAGTGCTTGGTTCCAATTACGGCGTTAGCTTGTGCCGCCTGTATCTTCGCTCCGATGTTCAAATTTGCTTCGTCCTTCGGCATCATTGACAGACCTTCCTGACACTTGGCGGCGGCTTCGTCCCAGTGTCCGGTTTTGGCAAGCATCGCTCCCAGAGCCAGACGAGCTTGGAAACTGTTTACCTTCTCGCAGCAGCGTCTCATAACCTCAACTGCCTCATCGTCCTTCTTGTCGGCGACGAGCAAGTTGGCTATCTGTTGATAGCAATCAACCAGATAGGGATTTCTCTTTATTGCCTCTCGGTAATAGGAAAGAGCCTTTTTCTTGTCACCGCTTTTCTTGTACAGATCTGCTTTGACGGTAACCAGCCCGTCGATGCCCTCTTTGTCCAACTTCTCCAGTTCAGCAAGAGTTTCGAACGCCAGGTCGTATCGCTTTTTGCAGTGATAGTGCTGGATAAGCGGATAATAGAGCGGGCGATAAAAGCGTTTGCACTGCATCGCCAGTTCGAAGTGTTTCCATCCCTCACTGTCTTGTTTGTTGTGGAGAAGATGCTGGGCTAGCTGTGTGTGCCAGATTGGATCGTACGGATAGATGGTGCCGGCCTTTCGCAGTCTCTTCTCATACTCGAGCTGATCGTTTTCCAGGAATGCGGCGTTGCCCATGAGCAACTCGCGTGTATAGGGGTTCTCCGTCATTTCTGCGGCGTTGCGAAAATGCTGCGCGGCTGTCTCACCCAGTCCGTGCACGAGTGCAAGGCGTCCCAGGAGAATCTCCGTGCTGGCAGTAGTTCCCCCGGCGTACTTGATTGCTTGCTTCAGGTAGTACTCTGCCTGTTCGAGGTCCACACGGCGCCGGGCATAGGCGGACTCGAATATCATCGCAGTAGGAGAAGTGGAACCACTCTTTCGTAGCTTTTCCAGCAGCTCGTCTTCTCGATCGAAATTTTGAAAGGCGCGTTCCAGCTTGGCTAAATTACAGAGAGACTCAGTGTCGTCAGGTGCGAGCTGATAGGCCTGTGAGAAGGCTATTCGAGCCCCGGAGAGATTTTCGTCGAGACGGTAGGCTTCACCAATCAAAATAAGATTGCGAGCGCGTGCGAGGCGTACATCCTTGTTTGAGAGACTTTTCTTGCCCAGGCTCAAGTTGAGGCTGGAGAGCCTGCTAATTGCCTGGTCACAGCGGAAAGCTACCATGCGTTCGTAAATGTCTTTCAGATGCTTGTCTTTAGGCGCCCAGGCTTTAAGTCGGGGCACTGCCGCATCTGTCGAACTGACAGTTTTCTCTGTCTTGTCCCCAGACTGAATGTCCTTCTTCGTCGGAGTATTCGCAGGGCTGTGTGGATCTGGTTTTGAGTTGCCTGCTGGGGTTTTCTCAATTGCGCTGGTCGGTGGCGAGATCGAAAGCGAAAGAGCGAGCATGGTAAAGGCAAAAAGCAAGCGCTGAGACCTGGCAAGAACCATTATTTCTCCTTCTTTCGCACCTGCGCTCTGAAATACTCTTCCAGCAAAATTGCGCAGCCTTCTTCTTCTATACCCCCGATTATCTCTGGAAGTGGATAAATTCGCTTGTTTTGGAACAGATTAAAGCGCGAGCCGCAGGCGCCTGATTTTTCGTCGTAAGCGCCGAAGACGAGAATGGAGATGCGGGCTTGAATAATCGCCTCCGCGCACATAGGACAGGGCTCCAGGGTGGTGATTAGAATGCAATCGTTCAACCGCCAGGAAGCGAGTTGGTTGGCTGCTTGTCTGATTGCCACTATCTCCGCGTGAGCGGTCGGGTCGTTGGTCTCCTCTTTCTGATTATGAGCACGTCCAAGCACCTCACCGGTTTTGATCACCAGGCAGCCGACCGGGACGTCTTTCCCGGCGATGCGCGCCTCCTCCAGGGCGATCCCCATCCAACTTTTCGATTCTGCGAGGGTTATGAATGTCATCTGAAAGATTAACCGCGTTTAATATTCAAAAGTGTCGAAAACAATTTTCGCTTGCATACATTCACTTACCAACCAGCGAACGAAGAATCCGAAACAAAGGGGTGTTGTGTAGGATTTAAAAGTTTCCCAGCTTGGAATTATGAGGGTGATTCCAGGTAAAGGTGCTTACTAAGCCGTTCTAAGGAAGGTTACTACCCGTCAGGGGTGAACGGGTGTTTCTCTAAGGAAAGCAAAACAAGCAAGACCGAATCAGGAGGTGAACGGTATTTCGGACTATCAATCAGTAAAGCATACAGAAAGCGGCTAGCAAACAATTTCGAGAGACCCATCGGGTCTCTCTTTTTTTGTGCCGGATTTCAAGTTTGCCTTCCAGAACTTTTCAATTTGATCACCACCCGCTGAAGCTTTTCAACGGGTGGTCTGGCTTGATGAATTCGCAGAGAATCTTGTTATACGTAGCGCTTGGTGACGCCCAAATCGAGGGCGAAACGGTAGCCGATTAGCTTGTAGACAAGCTTGGCTATAATGAAATCGGGTGCGTGGAAACCTGGATGTGGTGCCAGCTCAACGATGTCTGCCGCTACGACTTTCTTTCTCACGCAGAGAAGCTTGATGAGTGAAAGCAAGTCATACCAACCGATTCCGCCTGGCTCTGGGGTTCCGGTCGAGGGAATGATGCTTGGATCCAAACCATCTACGTCAATGGTGAGGTAGACGTTGTTGGAAAGCGAATTGACGATCTCGTTGATGTTCCACTTGTCCTGGGCTCGGGCCCAGAAGATGTTGACGTTGGCGTGCTCGTTCTCCATCCATTTTGCTTCTTCGATGCTGAGGTTGCGAATGCCGACCTGAGTAATCAATGGTTTAGGAAGAATGTGGTAAATCTGGTAGCTGACCGATGCATGGCTGTAAGGGTTGCCGTGGTATTCGGGTCGAAGGTCGCAATGCGCATCGATTTGCAGGATGGAAAGATCCTTGTACCGGTCGCAAGCTGCTCGCACAGCACCGAGAGTAAGTGAGTGTTCGCCACCGAGAATTATAGGAAA
>CAYTDR010000971.1:0-3403 GCA_964436185.1 uncultured Candidatus Obscuribacterales bacterium
AGTGACCGAATTGAAGGACCGAACAATCAAACAAGGAACCCAGGAATACCGCTGTCAAGTTGAAGCAGTGTCGCTTCTTGCGGAACTTTGCGAGGCCCAAGAAAGGCTAAAAGAAGCTCAGCGCTGGAACAACATGCTCATCAGAATCATGGGTAAAAGATATCCTGGCAGAATCATCCTGGCACAATTGAGAGCAATGACTCTCCACTTTGCACTCAATGAAAATGCGCAAGGCATAGCTCTCGGCAAGAAAGTGTTGCAAGACCTGCAAACGCCTGGGATACTGCTGAATAACCAATCAAAAGCTTTTGCTATGGAGTTCCTTCTCCGGCTTGCCGAGGCGAGCCTCAAGGAAAACGATCCCGAGCAGTCTTTACGTTGGAACACACAAGCGGAAGGTCTCGGTATGAAGAAGGAGACCAAACGAATAATGGAACAAAGAAAGCGAATCGAACAGAATCTTGCCCTGAAACAAACCGCGACAAAGTAAACATTGCACTGAAGCAGCTCGACCGCATTTTCACTTTGTAATTTCGGATATGCAAGGTAATATAGAGTCTTACTAGCCTGAGGGCACCCATGCAATTGAGTCAGAAGGGGCACATCAGATGGCCGCATCTGCTGGTACTTACGGTGCTGCTCGGTCTCTCACAGCCATGCGAAGCTGCACACTATGTCGACGTATCTGGCTTTTGGGGCGCAAAGCACATAGACCAGCTTGCCGATCAAGGCATACTTGCTCCGACTGACGATGGGAAGTTCAATCCTAATAAAGCGATTACGCGAGCGGAACTGGCGACTTGGCTGGTCAAAGCACTAAGCCTGGAGAGCCAACCAGTAGCAGAGAAAGCGAGCTTCACTGATGTGAAGAAAACCGATCCATATTTTCGCGCAGTTGAGATTGTTAGCCAAAACCATTACATGTCGGGGTTCAAGGATGGATTCCGACCGCAGCAGTTGATGCAGCGAGGAGCGATGATTTCAATCCTCGCCAGGGCAATCAACAAGCCGAATCTCGACAAAAAAACTATCGACGAAGAGCTGAAAAAATACAGCGACCATGTCAAAGTTCAACATTGGGCACGTGAAGGGGTGGCAAAAGCATCGAAAGCCGGCGTTCTGTTCTCAAACGACGGCAAGACAGTGGACGCCACTTCAATGGCTACGCGAGGACAAACGGCGGTCGTCCTGGCGAGCATTGCCGATTGCCTGAAGAAGGCTCAAAAGATCGACGGCAAGAAAGCCGAGGAACAGTGGGAGGCTGCATGGCAGGAAACCCAGACAACAGCCGATGGACAGCCGGCTGCCGGCGGTTCTTCACCCACCTACTACGGCCAGGCAGAGTCGTTCGCGCAGCCGCCTCCATATCCCGATTACTCTGGCGCACAACCGCCGATAGCTTATGGAGCGCCATATCCCGTTCCATATCCAGCGCAACCATACGCGCCTTATATGCCGCTCCTGGCCGGCAGAGTTTCTACAGTGGCGGCAGGAACTATGATCAATGCATGTTTGAAGAACACAGTTGACTCGAGCATGTCCAGGCAGGGAGAGTATGTCGAAGCGATGGTCAGTCAGCCAATCTACACCGGCGGCTCGGAGGTCATCCCGGCATCGAGCAGGCTGATCGGACAACTTACCAATGTCGTGCCGGCGAAGAGTTTCCAGTTCGGGGCGAACGGAAAGATCGAGATCAAGTTTACGCAATTGGTGACTCCGAGCGGGCAACAGATTCCCCTGGCAGGATCGGTTGACACATCGTTGATCAAACTCACAGGCGGATCTGAGGTCGAAAGAGCCAGCAAGAACGCCATCTCCACCGTCGTAGGAGCAGGCTCCGGAGCAGCATTGGGAACAGCAGTCGGCGCAATTGTCGAAGCAACTTCGGGCGGCCGCAAAGGTAAAGGTCGCAAGGGTCAAGCCCCCGCGATGACCGCCACCATGGGGACAGTAGTGGGCACCGCTATTGGTGGCGGCGCCGGACTGGTAGCCGCCGGCATGAGAAAAGGAACCGACGTAAGAATCGCAGCCGGCACGGAGCTGCCAATTCGCGTCGACCAAACATTCCAAATCAATATGGGCAACGTCCTTTACATGCCACCATTTGCACAACCACAACCACCGATACCATATGTGCCACCACCGCCAGGCTTTTATTAAGCCAGTCTTTTATATCTCCTAAATGGAAATCGGAAACATGCTTATTTAGTAGTGGCGCGATGAAGAGCTGGTTGCGAAAGATTCCGACCGACATTCGCTGACACTGCCGATGATCGCGCGCTTTCCGACATGCCACCAAGGCGGCAAGATTTCAGACCTGAGTCGTTGGTTCTTCAAGTCATACCGCAAGCTGACATATATGGAAACGATCGAACCGACGGTAACAACACACTTTACGATCAATTGACATGTTAGCTCAGCCGTTATACAAATTGGTAATGACTCAAATCGCTCCAGTTTTAGCTCCCGCCGCCTCCCTTTTATTGGGACTACTACTACTGGGTTCCAGTTAGAGACAGAGTCGCGTACTTATTTCTTCCGGCTCTGTCTAGTTGACAGGGCTTTTTGCTTTAAGAGGTTTCCCCGATGCGTCATACCAATAACGACCAGCAGAACCAGACGAAAGAAGAGAAGGTCTACATATTTGATACCACTCTGCGGGACGGGCAACAGTGCCCGGGCGCAGGAATGTCATTCCAGCGCAATCTCGATTACTTCAGACTGGCAAGCCGGCTAGGTATTGATATTATCGAAGCAGGATTTCCCTCGGCAAGCGCTCTGGACTTCGACATCGTAAGAAAGATCGCTGAAGAGTGCGCCCAGATGGAACAAGGTCCAACGATTGCTGCTCTCTGCCAGTTGAGGAAGGAGCAGATTGAGATCACCATTCAGTCGCTGGAACCACTCATAGCATCACGTCGCGGACGCCTGCATACATATGTCCCAGTGGATCCGGAACTCATGGCTGCATCATTGGGCAGCTCCGCAGCCGATACAAGCAAAATCGTCTCCGACGTTTATGAGTTTATTTCTATGGCCGCCAAGGCGGGCCTCGAAGTGCAGTTCAGCCCCGAAGGATATTCGCGCATGAGGGAAAACTTCGATCTGACGACGGAGTTGATCTGCGCAGCCATCGATGCAGGCGCCACCATCATCAACTGCCCTGACACGATTGGCGGTGCCAGTTCGCTCGAAGGTCCGGAGTATTTCGTCGAGAAGATGAAGAAGCATGCAGCCATAGTCAAGTCGAGATTCCCATCGCATAACGTAATCTGGTCGGCTCATTGCCATAACGACTTTGGTTTGGCAGTGCAAAACTCGATCAATGCCGTGTTCGACGGTCCGGCAAGACAGATTGAAGGCTGCATCAACGGCATTGGAGAACGAGCAGGCAATGCTTCAA
>CAYTDR010000972.1:0-3400 GCA_964436185.1 uncultured Candidatus Obscuribacterales bacterium
ACCAACGTTCGAACGCCGCCACGTTGTCTTCTATTAATGAATCGAAAGGCACAGCCCGCGCCCATCGGCAGGGACGCGAAGATGTATGACAACCGCAGATTTGTTCAAATTATCGGTAGCGAGCAGGCCAACCGTGGGCATCTCAGATGCGGAACATCCCCGGCGATAGTCATGTGTGGGTGAGCGCGGCAGACTAAATATCCTTCGAAAGCAAGCAAATGCCGTGCGCCTTAAAACCCAAACCCGGGCTGGTTATTGCGATAGCGCCAAGCATCCGATCCGACTGCCGCACCACAGATAGTGCAGCAGTCAAATTACATCAATAATTAACCAATAGCCGCCTTCACCTTGGCACCGAAGTGATCGGTAAGTCTCTTCAGCGTTGGCGAAATATCATCAGACGCGAGAACTGCATCAATAAGGAATGCCGAGTCTGAATTCTCCGCTTCTTGCAACGCTTTCTTAAACTCTTGCCTGGTCGTCGCTTGCAGTCCCTTTCCGCCGACAGCTTTGGCGAGTTCCGTATAATCCCAGCGAGCCAAGTTGTAATAATCTCGTTCTTTGTCGATGAAGCGGAGCATCGCATAGCTGGCGTTATTGAACACCACAACGATGGGATTCAGCCCCATCTTTACGGCAGTGCTGATCTCCATTCCAGTCATCTGGAAACCACCATCGCCTACAAGAATCACGGATCGCATCTTCGGTTCCGCCACCTGTGCACCGATACCGGCCGGTACGCCAAACCCCATGCTGGAGTAATATCCTGGTGCAATAAAAATATCCGTTTTCAGGCTCAGACCCGCATACAGACAATCTCCTACATCGGAGACAACGGCGTAGCTCTTGTTGAGCATCTCATTAAGGTCTTCTATGATGGCGGCTACCGTGAGGGCCTTTGGTCCTGGCGACAGCTCTTCAGGAGCGATCGTCGGCACGGAGAAGCGCATGGTGGCATCGAGTTTGCTGGTTGCGCGGGAAAGCAGCTCTTCGACCACGCTCTTGAGAGTTACGTTTGAGTAGGTGTGATATCCGATGGATATCTCTCGAGCCGTTGCTTGAATCAAACTAGCAACTGGCAATTTCGCAGTATATCCGGCAGTCTCCATCTCGGTGAGGACGGCGCCGAGAGAGACAATGCAATCGGAGTTCTCTACAAACTCACGCACTTTGGGGTTTCCAAACTGACCGAAATAGTTCCCAATAAAATTCGGATGGCTCTCCGGAAAGGTCGCCTTCCCAAGAATTGAAGTAACGACAGGAAGATTGAACGCCTCGACGAGCGCAATCAACTTGTCCTTCAAACCAAACCGACGAACTTCCACACCGGCGAGAACAACCGGTCGTTCAGCCGACTTCAATCGTTCTATCACTTCAGCCATAGCCTCTTCAAGAGCCTCTCTCTTCTCGGCTGAAGCATCCTCGTACTTGGCATCGCACTTAGTGATCTCGATCTCCATATTGACCATGTCTCTGGGTACTTCGAGATATGTCGGGCGAGACTGTTGGATAGTGGTTTCAAGAACACGATCGATTTCAGCGCTTGCCGTGACAGGATTCTTCAAAACAGCCTGAGCTGCCGTGACTTCAGAAAAGACATTCAATTGGGTATCGAACGACTTGACGCAGTGGTGCAATTGAGGCTTCTGTTGCTGATACTTTGTTTCCGGCGCACCGCTAATCACCAACACCGGAGACTCTTCGGCATAAGCCAGACCGACCGGATTGATCATGTTAAGACCGCCGGCACCATAGGTCACCAGCGCCACACCCAGACCTCGCAAACGAGCATAAGCATCTGCGGCAAAACCCACCGACGGCTCATGCGTCATGACCACGGTTTTCATCCCAGCTTTCTCTTGCGCTGCATAGACTGGCAGCACGAAATCGCCGGGTATGCCGAAAGTGGTATCAACTCCTCGGTCTTTAATTTCTTCGAACAGATAGTCAATCAGTTTGCGCTTGGTCATGGGTTCACCGAATCGATGTCTAGATAATCCAGTTGTTGTACCATTTAATTACGCCTGGCTTTCCTTCTTTAATAAAGTAGCAAGCACTGGAGAGGCCAACGGTTCAATCGGAAACGTTTTGAAGAATAGATGACTCAAGAAGACGCGCAAATTGACAATAGCTCGCGGTCGGAGGACCTTCCTGAGGAAGCGCCGAAGAAGAGACTGGAAATATTAAAAACGCAGTACAAGCGAGCGGCATGGAAGCACTTCATTCGCTACTTTGTTGTCGCGACTTTTCTCTTATTAGATGTCTCTACTGTCATGAGCTACATCACGCGTGCCCAGGCGCACAATCTCGCCTCACCTGGGCAGGAAATCATGTTCTTTCTCGTTGTTGGCGCCTTTAATATTCTCTTGCTCCTTCCTGTCATATTGGAAGTGAATCGCGTCATTATCGACAAAGATACAATTTCACTCTCCACACTCTTTTGGAAATCTAAGCTCAAATGGTCGGTACTCTTGGAGTTCGACGAGCCGATGTTCTTCAAGTACGGAATCCTGCGAACAAAGAGTGGTTACTTCTTAATCAACAAACGTGATTTCAAGGAGTACAAGCAGATCGCCGAGACCATTCGAAACAACCTCAAGGGACACAATCGAACTGCCTGATATACTTCCAGAGAGAAATTCTCTTGGTGGTGCTCGACGATGGTTGAGTAGAGCTTTTAAAGGCTCGTGATTTTAAACAGGGGTGTGCAGTAGTCGATGTCTAAAGGAAAACGAAAGGTCAGGGTTTTGATCGGAAAACCAGGTCTGGACGGTCACGATCGAGGCGCTAAAGTAATTGCCAGAGCACTGCGCGACGCAGGCATGGAAGTCGTATACACAGGACTGCATCGATCGCCGGAAGAGATTGTAGAGACGGCTATTCAAGAAGACGTTGATGCAATCGGGCTGAGCATCCTTTCGGGCGCGCACATGACTCTTCTGCCCAAAGTGGTTGAGCTTCTGAAAACAGCAGGAGCCGACGACATCATGGTCTTCGGTGGTGGCGTAATCCCGGACGAGGATCGCGAGATGCTTCTGGGCAAGGGAATTAGCGAGATCATTGTCCCCGGTGGCGGAACTCAAAAGACCATCGATTTCCTGAAAAGAAGTTTTCCCGATCGCTTCGAGTAACGAGAAAAATTTCGATATTAAACTTGTTGTCCAGACAACATAGTTACATTAACTTTGAAACTGAATGTAACTAACTGGTATTTTCACGCAAAACGGGTATATGTATACCTTGGAGCAGGGATGAAAAGGTTAAAACTCGACAAAAAGATTAATTTCTGTTGAAAAACCTCTTGATAGCCTGTTATACTTGGCAAGTATTCTGCGATTACGCCATCTGTACGAGAGGCCAGTTCACACGATGTTTGAACATTTTGATAAGCAGCAGCCAG
>CAYTDR010000973.1:0-3399 GCA_964436185.1 uncultured Candidatus Obscuribacterales bacterium
CCTCGGCGGCCACCTTCAGTGAGCCCACCTTGAGCACTGCGACCACTCGCCGCACCACCGTCACCACGGCGATGATGCCCAGGAGGAAAATTCCGCCAATCACGAGCAGTACGATTCCCAGTGTCGACATGATTCGTCTCCGATTTCGATATCCAGGTTGGATCAATTGTTTGGGCGAAAAACCCTGCAGGGACCGAAACCATCGGCCCCTGCCAACTAATCCTTAGTCGCTTACTTTTCCTGACTCTCGTCCGTGGTGTCGTTGTCCGCGTCGCTCGCGTCTTTGCCGTCCTTGCCAGCCTTGTCCGCGTCGCTCGCGTCTTTGCCGTCCTTGCCGGCCTTGTCCGCGTCGCTCGCGTCCTTACCGTCCTTGCCGGCCTTGTCAGCGCCGTTCGCGTCTTTACCGTCCTTGCCGCCCTTATCAGTGCCGTTGTTCTGACCCTGACTCTTGCGGGTCGAGATCTTCACGTCGATCAGCGGAGCATCAGGCTTCAGGCAGAGATCGAGAAGGTCGGTCAGCTCTTGAGCAGAGTGATAGCCTTCCGACGCGCCAATCTTGTAGTCGCCGGCCTTGTCGCCCTTCTTAACGAACATCACCGTCGGCGCCTTCTTGATGTCGAAGCTGGCGACGATGCCGCGGTTTTTGTCCATGTCGATGGCGACGAACTTCACCTTTCCGACGTTCTGGTCGGCGGCCTTGTGGAAAATCGGCTGGAAGCGCAGGCTCGACTTGGAGGTCGTCTGGTAGTAGTTGATGATCACCGGCACGTCCGAGTTCAGCACTTCCTGCTCGAACGTGGCGTCGGTGACCTCGACCACGTTTGCCGATTGGTAAGGAGTGATGTCCACCGTGAGGATGCGGGTGGCCAGAGCGCCCACCGATAGGGTCAGAATAAGAGCAAGACCGATAGCAAAACCGACCCGAGATTTATTACTCATGGGTGTCCCTTTTCAGTTCTTTTTTCGACCAACCGGTTGAACAGCCGGTCAGCGGTTGCAAGTAAAAACTCTGGCATAGTCGAAGCACAGCCCTGCGACAGCGCCGTCCGCAGGCGGACAACGCTGTTCGGGGTGCACCGGATTCGGTGCGGGCTGGCTGTTGCTTTGCTCAGAGCTTCTTGAGAAACTTACTTCTGCGCGGCGCGAAGCGCGTCCGCGACGGAAATCCGATCGCGAGCCGGGCCGCAGGGAGGCGCGGTGCGATAGGCGTTGAAGTTGCCGGCGCGCGCATCTTCCACGCTGACGACGATGTCGCCATTGATCATGCGGGTGCCCTTGGGGAACACCTGGCCAATGACGGAATTGGGCACGAACTTGCGCAGTCCGGCAGGGATCTCGTCGGTGTAGTTGATCTGGTTGCCGCCCTTCATCTTGTAGCTGCCGACGAAGACAGCGTGATCCAGGTCGACGACGGCGTCCAGGTCCGGTGCCTTCCCGTCATGGGAGTCGAGGGTGTAGATCATGAAGAAGTCCGGGTACTCCGGCTTGAAGCTGTAGGCGATCGGCTTCGATTCGCCGGCATCTTCGTCGTTGAAGCAGGCGACGGCGAACGGGCAGTCGTAGCCCGCTTCCAGTGCCTTGAAGATCTCGTCGGACAGCGGCGGACGCTTGCGAGCTTCGACAGCCTTCACGGCGTTCGGAATCAGGCTTGCCCGCGACGCTTCCACCAGGGTGTAGATGTCGAACTGGCGAATGCGCACTTCATCGCCGCCGCCACGACGCTTGGGACCGCGGCTGTCGGAGATCGGCATCGGCGGTTGGACGGCGAGGCGGATGTCCTTGAGCAGGTTGGGCGTGTTGAGGGTCAGGTCGAGCAGCTTGACGCTGTCGAAGTCGCTGGTCATGAGAGGGATGACCAGTGCGTTGCCCTGGGCGCTGCCACCGTTGCCGCTCCAGTTGGGAGGAGTGCGACGCCGGGGGGCGGTCAGTGGGGTCCGCGTGCTGGTACTCAGAACTGGGGAGCGGTTCGGGCGAGCCTTGCGGGAAGTGTTGCCGATGACGTTCTGATAGAAGACGACGCGCGTTTTGGCGTCCACTTCGTACTCGCCGACAACGGTTCCGCCAAAGGTCGCAGGGCGAACTGATACGCACATAGTTTTTTCTCCGAGGAGGTTTCTTGAGCTATTACTGCAACTCAATGAGAAATGAATAGACCGACACAGACCACAATGTGGGCTCGTTGATGTGGGTGCTGGTTGTTTTAAATTTCTCTGAGAGGTGCTGAGGTGCAGTAACGAAAAGACGGCAAATGATAACAAGGCGAACTACAGATATTCCGAATATATATATACCGGCGAAATATAGGAAGTTCGTTGCCTCAATCCCTAAACCCACTAGTGACGGTCATTCTTGCTTGAAGATGAGTTGGAAGCTTATGAGAATAATATCTTGGCCACCCTTGCGCAGCATTTGCCTTGATATTGTCAAGATTCGATTAATACTCATTTGCATAGCGGGAACGGCTTGATTTGCTGGAGATCTTTATCATAAACGGCTTTCCTTAAGAGCTTCTTCTCTAAAAGACTTGGTGATGCATCACTGGGCTGTCTATGGTTTTAAGCATCACCTGACATCTTCGTTTCCGAGCCCGTTTATACACCAAGACAACACAGAACAACCTCAAACAACAGTCGTGCGATGAGTTCGATCATCTGCACCAAACGCTCATCTGAGAGGTCACTCACCTCTAAGTCAGTTACGGCTCTTACAGAGCTTGTTCACGAGGCGAAGTTCCATTCGTCGCTAATACAGCCGCAAATACTAGATATTGCGGCGGTGTCTTCATTACTCCTGTCGAGAGAATCACATGAAACACTCCCATCTCGCTCTGGCAATTGCAGTTGCTCTTGCCGGATTTTATTTCGTTGTTGAAGCTCAGGGACAGACCCCCTCGCCGCCGGCAAGCGTTCCTGATACGGGGCAAGGTCAAAAAGACGGCAAGGGCGTACCAGCAAAGGACGCTACTCCCGCCCCGGCAGAACCGAACGCGAAGGGATCCAGCGCGGCGGCTGACAAGGACAAGCCCGCAGCTCCCGCTCCCGCTCTCAGTTATTCGGCGCTCCTCAAGAAAATCGAGGAGAAGCCTGAAGAGATCAAGTCGGTCACCATCGTCAACGGTGCCAACCAGGCGGAGATCACTTTCGCCGATGGAAAGACTGCAAGCGTCTCCACTCCCGGCGCTAAGGGTGTCGATACTCTCGTCGAACGATTAACCGCCCGTGGTATCGAGGTCAGCGCCAGAACTGTCTCTCCTCCGCCGTCGGCATCAGGCGGCTGGTCCAGCCACCTGGGGACGTTCGGTCCCGTCGTACTCCTCGTCCTAGCCATGGTCCTCATCGCCGTCTACCAGCGCAGAGGGGCAGGTGGCCAGTACAAAGGCTTCACCAATTCGCAAGGAAA
>CAYTDR010000974.1:0-3399 GCA_964436185.1 uncultured Candidatus Obscuribacterales bacterium
GAACGACAACGAGAATCAGAGTGTCTCCGCGGGTTCACAACGCCAGCGGCAAAAAACGACACCGATGGCACTTCGACTAGCAGCCGAAAATACAAACTCGGAGCATAAGCTTGTAATAATCGCATGGTGTTGTGTTTTCGGTTACGGAATCTACTACCTTGGTGACTGCGTCGGAGGACGAGATGGGTCGTTGCTACAGCTTACGTTTTGGATTGTGCTCTTTATCGGAATCCTTTTGTTATGGATCCACAAACGTCGTGGGTCAAATGAGCCCTTGGAACACCGCCAGTTGTTCCTCGCCGCGCCATGTGTATTTTTTGTTGGATTTGCTATCTGGTTTCTAATCAGGCTTTTGCCGGAGAGCGTCCTATCTGTGAAGCCAGTAAGTACCGGTATGGATGCTTGGACGGATAGCGCACAGGCACTAGCGTACGTCTTAATAATGTACTGTTTTTTCACCGAACGCGAAAAGAAGAAATAGCAAGTCGACTTGAGAAAGAGAACGACTTAGCAGTGAGTTGCTCAGGCTTAGCCGCCTTTGAATCTGTCTAACCAGCCCTTTTGCTTCTTATCTTCTTCGAAACTGTCGGTTTGCCGCTGGCCCTGCTCGTGCTCTCGCAGCATGACTGCCAGCAGGTCGCGCTCGCTCTCGCGTTGTTTCAATTGCTGATTCAGGTCGTTATTGGAGACTTTCAGCTCCTCTATCTCTTTGAGCTTCTCTTCCAGCGCAGTGGTGACTCGCGCGAAATCTTGATGCAATTGTTTGTTCTCGCGACTTTTGTCTGCCAGCAATGCCGAGTGATTTTCCAGCTCCGACTTGAGATCATCGCCGTCCCTCACCATCATCTCCATTTCACGGAGCTGCATAGAGAGGACCAGGTTCTTTTCTTGCGCTTCGACCAGCTTATCCTGCAGCTCGACAATTTTGTCGACCATCTGCTGGACGCTGGCCTGTTGTCTGTTGGAGCCTGTAGTAGCTTCCTGGGCGGACATTATCGGAACTTCACTCTGTGTGTTAAGGCAGGCCGATAGCAATATGCCACGAGTTCTAATTACTCAATCCGTGCGGTATATTGTTCGTCCTGAACGAAACGGATTCGCAAGTTGTTTATAGCGCAGGTTGAGGTAAATGAGCAAGCTCGAGATACGAAACGGGCACATAATAACGCCCTCCGAGGAACGATTTACCAGCATCTGGATAGATGAAACTGAGATCGTTGCTCTCGCTGACTCGTCGCCCTGGGCGGGCGAGCAGGCGCAGGTGATTGATGCCGAGGATTGTTATGTTACGCCCGGCCTGATCGATCTTCAGGTCAATGGCAATAGTTCGTGCGATTTTTGGAAAACTCCAAGCAAGGGTGAGTTGGACTCGCTGTGTCGAGATATGGCTCAGTCAGGAGTGACCTCCTTTCTGCCTACGCTAATCACAAACGATATAGATCGCTTGTGCACAACGACGGATTTTCTTATCGAAAACGGTGCCGGTGTGCGGCAGGAGTGGACTTCCGTTCGTGGCACTGCCAGAATGCCGGGTATCCATCTGGAAGGACCGTTCCTCTCCCCGGAAAGACCCGGAGTTCACCCGCCTGAGTGGATAAAGGCGCCCACTATCGCATTGCTCGAGCCACTGGTAAGAGATGGTGTCACCTTGATGACTCTGGCTCCTGAGCGTGATGACGGAACATGCATTGACTGGTTGAAGGGCAAGGTGTGGCTGTCGCTGGGTCACTCGAACGCCACCTACGAAGAGGCCAGGCAGTCCTTCGATCGCGGAGTGACGCTGATGACGCATGTTTTTAATGCCCTCCCGCCCTTACACCACCGTACTCCCGGTGCCGTCGGCGCCGCTCTTCTTGATAAGCGAGTCACTTGTTGCGTGATCGCCGATGGGTTGCATCTCAGCCCTCCGGCGGTGGACCTGGTCGTACGTACCAAAGGAGTGGACAAGACCATATTGGTCACGGACATCGCGCATGTTGGCACTACTGGCGGTGGTTTAGTGGGCTCGTCAATCACTCTCGATGCGGCGGTTAGAAACATTGTGGAGTGGGGCATTACGGACTTTCGCAATGCCGTGCTGATGGCCACTTTGAATGCAGCCAGGGCGCTCGATTTGCACTCGACGATTGGCGGTCTGGAGCCCGGAAGGCTGGCTGATATTGTACTCTGGGACAAACAGTCGCTGAAGATCCGCACTGTAGTCTCAGGTGGTCGAGTCGTCTAGACTGCCTCAGTCTTTGGAACGATCTTTGAAGATTGAGAACCCTGCTATGGCAGCTCCAACCGCGAGACCGCCAAGGACGCCGAATGCAGCGCGTCGCTTTTGTTGTTTGTCCTTGTTCTCGAAGTATTTTAATTTAGCATCCGAGGCTGCAAGGCGGCTGGCCAACTCTTTTCGATTGAGGTCCCGGATCAGACCGACTGCCTCATCTTCGCCAATTTCATTTAGCGACAATAGCTCATGGACGCTCATAGCCCCAGCGATTACGCGCTTGTCCAACAGTCCGAGCAATTCGACAAACCGGGCGGAATCGTCGCGGCTCTTGAGCAGCTCATCATATGCGAAGTCTACGTCTTTTTGAGTGAAACAATCGGCTCGCTTTAGTAGCTGAATGAAGGTGTAGGTTGTCAGCGGAGCTGGGATTAATCGCTCTTCAATCTCGTCGTCGTTACTGGACTGACCTTGATGGTCATCGGATTCAGAATTTGCGGACTTTGCTCTCGGTTTGAGCGCTGGCAGAGAATCGTGAGTCTGACGAGGGTCCTGTTTTTTGACTCGCTTTTCTGCTGCATCCTTGGCTCGTTTCGTTAAATCCTTGACCATTGATAGTTGGGACTTAAGTTTAATAGGCTGCGTGACCATCATCGCATTGTACTTGGCCGCTTCCTCTTCTTCCTCTGTTTGTCCAATTAGAGGAAAGCGAGAATCTGCCTCATCTGTCTTCAGCCAGTGAAGAAAAGTCGACTTAATCTGTTGGACGCCGTCTTCCCGAGAGATTACGCCCAACCGAATATTCTCCTGAATATGCGAGATACTGGGGTAGAGCGACGGAGATAATATGCCTTCCAAAACCAGTGTCGTGCCCAACGGCATGCCGGTTTCTGAACTCGCATTGAGCGCGGTATCGATCTGCTCCTGGCTGACGATCTCCGAATCAACCAACAGGTCGGCAAGCTTTCGGGCGGACGCCTGTAGACGCTTAAACTGCCGGTCGAAGTCGGCCAATCCGACAAGTTTGAACCCTTCCTCAAAAGCCTTGTTGAGGGTTTGAACAACCTTTTCTTTGGAGAGCGTGCCGTCGTTGATTAGAGGCTGCGCTTCTAGGGCTGCCTCGAGGATGTCCTGTCGAACCCCGCCAGACGTGAGGAGAACCCGACCAATTGGAACGTTCAGCTTCT
>CAYTDR010000975.1:0-3396 GCA_964436185.1 uncultured Candidatus Obscuribacterales bacterium
TACCGTTGGCACTCGTTGCTGATTGCTGCCTGGGCATCGGTCGTTTTGGTGCTCAGTATCCGAAGAAGAAGAAGAATGGGCGATCAGAACAATTAAAAGAGCGGCCGCCGGATGATTCCGTAAAATTGGTGATACTCTAGTCAAAGGCTCACAGTAATCAACGATATGCAACCTGAAGATCTACAGCCCAAAGAAGACAAACGAAATTGGATTGTGCGATTTTTCGAGCCTCGCTCGAACTTTTACCAACTGTTGATCGCGCAAGCAAATACAACATTAATCGGCATGGAAGCGCTGGAAGCCTGGATCAGAGACGGTGCAGCTTCAAGGTGTCAGTCCGTACGAGACCGCGAGCATGAAGCTGACCGTCAGAAACTAGCGCTGCTGGAATCCCTGGTCGACACTTTGATCACCCCACTGGATCGAGAGGACATCTACGATCTCTCGACCAAGCTTGACGAAGTGATCAACTCTGCAAAATCCACCGTTCGAGAGATTGAAGCTATCGGTGCGCCGCTCAGCACCGACACGCTGCTCAAAATGTCCAGGGTACTCGTCTCCGGCACGCGCTGTCTGGTCAAGAGTTTCCAGCTCCTCGATACAGATTTCGAGGAAGCGACAGTGCAAGCCAGACAGGCACGAAAGTGCGATACGAGAATGGAGAAGATTTACCGAAAGGCAATGAACGACCTGTTCTTGCAAGATGATATAAAACTGGTGGTGCGAAACATGGAGGTGTATCGAACCATGCTTAACTCATCCCAGAAGATCGAGATCGTCGGAGAAAAACTTGTGCATGTAATAGTGAAGATTAGATAGGAGTCCAGGATGTCACCCGATCAATTGGTGGCACTGATTGTGGTGCTCGGTCTGACATTCACATTTACCGTTGGGTTTCAGGACGGCAGCACGATCGCAGCCAGCGCAATAGCAGCTCGATCGATGCATACAAGGCACGCCATCGCCTTGATCGCCACATTCGAGTTTCTCGGAGCGATTTTCGGCGGTTCCGCCGTTGCCCACACAATTAGATCGATAACCAGTTGGCCGTCCCGCACAGACCTCCTGGGTGTGCTCGCCTCCTGTCTTTGCGCCGCCACTACCTGGAACTTTCTCGCCAGACGATACGGAATACCATCGAGCTCAACCCACGCTTTAGTCGGTGGTTTGATTGGCGCTGTCATCGCTGGATCGCATGGATTCGACATGCTCGTCTGGACCCCCGCTGGAACGGAATCTGGGACAGCAGGAATTTCCAAGGTAGTCGTGAGCCTCTTCATCTCTCCCTTGATTGGCTTTGGCACTGCATTTTGTGTATTCCTAACACTGGCTTTCTTGTTGCGACGAGCCAGCTCCAAACACAATAAGACACTCAGCTACCTTCAGTGGCTTGCAGTCCCAGCACTTGCCTTCGGGCATGGCACAAACTCCACGCAAAAATCTATCGGTGTGATGATGCTGGCACTCCATGCTGGAGGACGCACTTCAGTCGGCGAGATCCCCGATTGGCTGCGCATCTCAACGGCCTTTGCTATCGCCTGCGGTGTCCTCGCTCTTGCTCCTCGCATTGTCAGACGGGTAGGAGCAATCTACAAGCAACGTCCGATACATGGCTTAGCGGCGGAGAGCTCAGCAGCCTTTGTTGCTATCGCTGGCTCTCTACTCGGTTGGACTCTCTGCGTGACGCAGGTTGTAACATCTTCGGTGGTGGGAGTGGGAGCAGCGGATCGATTCAAACGCGTAGACTGGGGAATCACTAAAGTAACGTTGAAAGCCTGGCTCTGCACAATTCCAGGCTCTGCAATTTTCGCCGCTCTTTTTCAAATCTTCATCTTTGAGCATTTGATCGAGCACATGAGTAAGCATGTAGTCAGGTAAAAGACGTACAATACACTGATTGCGGTCTGAATAGCCACTCGCGAAAATATCCAAGGGAACTTTGTGCAGTAATGTCCGTCTTCCCTCGCAAGAGAAACCCAATGAGGCAACTAAAAAGCCTCGAGGGCAGCAGGCAACCGAGCTACGCTTCGAGCCTGAAAGACGCCGCAAATGCGGCGTCTTCGCTTAGTACCGTATATAGTGCCTATAAAAATATTACTAGATATCGCGCGGTTTCTAACCGTAAACAGTATCACGCCGCTAAAAATTCCAATTCTCTCCCACGCTAGCAATTACCCGCATGCAAGGAAAGAAACATTGGTCGATAGCAAAGCTACTAAATATCAAAAGAACAGTGCTTTCAGTTGTGGTATCACGACATTAAAGATGCTGCGGTTATTCCCACGATACTCGCCAATATTCGCAAGCAGAAAACTATAATCGACTATCGAAACCGCTCATCTAAGGAAGCTCGATTCTATGCAATACTCTGCCACAGCCAATCAAGCGTTCATGCTACTTCAGCAGGGTCAAGATCTCGAAGCCGACGACCTCATGGTCGAAGCGACAGCCAACGCTTTGACGAATTTCGGCCCCAAAAGTATCGCGTACATGACATGCCTGAGAGAGCATGCGATGCTCTTGCAGTCTATGGGCAATCTAATTGAAAGCGCAGAGTTTCTCAACCAGGCCAGAGAGATCAGTCCTACCGGAAAGGACGGGGAAAAACTGAAAGCAACTGTCTGTGCCGATCTTGGTCAGGTGCTAACCGATAAAGGGGATTTTCGAGAAGCAGAGAAAGCTTTCGAAGAGTGTTTGCAAATTAGCGCTCAGTGCTACGGTACCAATCATCCGGAGTATGGGGTTGCCCTGCTCAATCTCGGGGAGGCAAAACTCCACTGCGGGAAGTGCACGGAAGCCATCAGATTTGCTGATGGTGCACGCGAAATACTGGACATAGCCAGATGCGAACTGGCATACGACGCGCTTGCCATAGCCGGAGTGGCACGACAGTCTATCGGAGAATCACCGGAGCGCCTGGGAATCGCTGCCTCCTATCTAACTCCCAACGACCTGACAGTGCTGGCAAGGAGGGTAATTGAGCGTCTCACTGCATTCCCCAGTCATCTGCAGTCTCCCGTTCTGGAGCGGCTTTACCATGATCTCAACGGTCTTCCGGCGCTATCGGACGAAAACCGACTGAGCCTCCTGGAACAACTTTCTTACCACCTTGATAGAGACGAGGACTATGCCAAGGCCGAAAAGTACTGGCGCGAGTGCAAGAAAATCGCAGACGAACTCGACGATCCGGAGCTGATAATCAATTCCATAGCAGAGACCGGAAAGACCATCGCTCGCTCGGGAAACTTCGACGAAGCGGAAAAAGAATTGATTGAAGCTCTCAATCTGGCACAAAAGTGGCAGCAACCTGTTTTGGTGGCATTCGCTATGCGCGGATATTCGTGGATCCTGGCCAGGCACAATCGACTTAAAGACGCAGAACTATATCTCAGACAG
>CAYTDR010000976.1:0-3394 GCA_964436185.1 uncultured Candidatus Obscuribacterales bacterium
GTGATGCCGGACAGAGTAAGGTCTCCGCCACCATTTACGGTGTTCACCTTGACCTTTCCTTTAACGTCATCCAGCGTCAGTGACCGGTCCACGAGAAAGAAGCCGGAGTTATCCAACGTCACTTCTGCGTTGAGAATTCGAGTTGGGCCTGCTACTTGCAGGAGTCCCTGGGCATCGACGAAACCATCCATCTTGAAGTTGGAGCCGAGCAGTCTGATCGAGCCAGCCATGTCTTGAAAGGCTTTTCGGTTGTTCCCCAGCTCGATAGCCATGTTGGATAGGGGTAATCGGCGTGCTTCGAACTCCAGTCGCGCATTTTCGCCTTTTAGATCCGCATAGCCTTTTGCTTTTATTGTGCCTAGCTGACCGGTCATAAATCCGTTGACGAGCTCAACGCGATTATTGTTGGCCAGTCGAATGTCACCAGTAATCTTGGAGTTTGAGGTAATTCCTGCCAAACGGAGCATCTGCAACTGCGCTCCAGTGTCTTTCAATAGATCCGATACGACCAGGTTGTTCGTGCTGATTTTGGTTTGAAAATCTGCGTTGACCGGAGTGCCTGTGATATCGATGTCAATCAATGCGCTGCCGGAAAGACGGGCTGGATTGATGTCGGTTATAAACGTATCGATTGAGTTGGAGCTCGACTTTGAGCCTATCCTCTCAATTAGTCCGTCAAGTTTTTTCAGGTCGACAAGCGAACCCCTGACGTGTGCTGAGATCTTTGCGTCCTCATCTTGCCAGGCTGTCAATGTGCCACCAGAATTGATTTCTAATCCGTGAAAGGCTAGGTGCAAGTCCTTCCAGGCGATTGCACGATTGTTGAGCTCCATTGCCACTGTGCCCTTCGGATCGCCGGCGTTGATTTTTCCGAAGGTTTCATTGGCTAGCGAAACGCTGTGTGCTGCGATGTCGACTTTCGCCTTGATACCATTGGCGATGCTGCCGTTGCCACTGAATTTGAAGTCGAACAGTCCATTCATGTCGGTGAACAGACGCTCCAAAGTTGAATTGCCTTTCACGACTACAGCTGGCTTCTGAGTTGCGGCAATCTTCTCGAAGTCCTTTGACTGAGCTGTGCCTGGCTTAGCCGGGGTTTTCTTGGCCAGAAGAATGTTCTTCATCGCCTCCAGTGTTGCAGGTCGGGCTCCATCAACTTGCACCTGGAAGGAGTAATTGTCCTTATGCCAGTTGTCGTCAGCTGCACCTGTGCTGAATCCGGACAGTTTCACCCTGGTTGGCTTGACCTTATCAGCGATATCCATCGCCGCATAGAAAGGAAGCTTGCGATTCTTTCGTGGCCAGTTGAACTTTATGTCTACCGAAGAAAGGTCAATCTGCTTTTGGGGTTGACCGGCAGAAGCCGGCTTGCTTTCGTCAATAAGCTGAACATGTCCGTTTTCCAATTGGATCAAGCGAATCTCAGGACCTGGACGGATGAAGTCGTCGAAATTCCACTGATCAGGTCCTGTCTTGACCAGACGCACAGTAGGCTGGTTGAACTCGAGATGATTGATGACGACTTTGTTTGCCAGAAGCGCGATCGCTGATAAGCCTATCTCTGACCGATTTGCAATGACGAAAGGCTCACCGGTAAGCTCGTCCAGCTGGAATTTGTTGGTTTCTATTTGAATCCCGTTAAGTCCCAGACACCATTTAAGCTTGCCCAGACTTACTTTCCTTGCCAGTGCCTTGCTCAGTCGGGATTCGAATTGTGGGCGCGCCCAGTTTATATCGGAGAGAAGCGAGACGCATGCGACGACCACCATACTCCCTGTCAGCATCAGGAGCAGTTGGAAGATGTATCCGCGAATTTCGGATTCTGCCCTCGGAACGTCGCCTGGTTGTCTTTCGTTGGGCATTATGTGTTAACTCTCGTCGGTTCAAATGAACCTTTCCTCTGCCTCATGATAAGCTAAGCTAGTCCAGCTTAGAGATTAGGTTTTTAGCTTATATCGTGTTGTTACAAAAAATCTTATTGGCCGCAGCGGTTTTCTCGAGCTCAGCGAGCGGTCTGATTGGCGAAAAAGCTAATCCCACAGGCAGCTTTCTCGAAAGTTGCAACTTCTCAGTAAGACTTGAGGCTGAGAATGAGTGTTCCCAATTGTGTGCATCTGCTCAAACTAACTCGAGAACTGAACTGAACAACTCGAGCGCTGCGAAGTCGAACTTGACGGATTGGAGCCTCGCGAACAGTCATATTGGAATTGTTGGTCAGCCCGATGGCTCACATTCGAAATCGATTCAGCCCTCAGGAAGCCGATTGTCGCGTCACGCAATAGTAGATCTGAAAGGTAGAAGCATCTCGATCCGTCAGGCCTTTGTCGACACGACCGAGGATTTGCATGCGAAATCCGCTCATCCAGCCGTGATTCTGAATGTTAATTGGGACGACTCATTACCTGTTCTCATCGCATCGAATGACAGCTCTTCCGTTTTCGACATCGAAAAATCGAGTGTTGGTGCTCAAAGCGCTCCCGCGTCTGTGCCTGGTCCAGCGGTGATCGGTGTTCCGGCGGATTCGCCTGCGGCAAGCAACTATAAGAACGCAGACGAAGACGAGAGTGGCGAAGACGGGCACGAGCTCGGCGAAACGAGTGTCGAAGAGACGAGCGAATTCAGCTCGGATAAAGGTAGCCTTTCAAAATCGAATTCTTCTTCCTCCGATTCAACCAAGGATTGGCGAGCCCTGGAGAAGCAAGTTAACGAGCCTGCCAGCGCGGAGGAGCGCAAATCCTACTGGCGGGACAAACTGAGCAGAGAAGTAGTCGACACTCGCGCTGGCGACTCGTCGCAAGGCGTTCGCGTAACCAGAGATGTGCACAAGAGCTATCCGGAACAAGTAGAGAAGGTGCGCACCAAGCTAGTCAAGCCTCGAGCTACTTTTCCGTTTCTCAACAAGCAAGTCGATTACGAAGAGTATCTGCTTCGGCAACTGGTGCATCAGCTCGAATACGGCAGCCTGGATTCATCGATCGCACTACTCGAACGATTAGTGCAGTTCTACCCGCAGGACGGCGACTATCGAGAGCTGCTCACCATGGCGGGCAACTTGAAACATGGGGACATCTGGTATCAATACCAGAGTCGCGCTCCTGGCTCTGCTGGATCTGCGCCTGCACAATCCATCAAGCAACCCGAGCCTCCCAAGCCCGTGGTGAGAGATAGAAGCTCAAATCCGTCGGTGAATGAGTTGAAACAGGAGCTCTGGCTGATCATGAGCACACCGGTTCGGCGAGCCAAGTAACCCCGGTTTCAACAGGTCAGGCGAGATGATTCTCGTAGGCGTATCGCACCAGGGATGCCCGTGAGTTGGCAGACAGTTTCTTTCTCAGTCGCGACACGTGCACTTCGGTTGTTCCTTCGGTGATATGCAGGTCCTCGGCAATCTCTT
>CAYTDR010000977.1:0-3392 GCA_964436185.1 uncultured Candidatus Obscuribacterales bacterium
TTCATCTTTGCAGGATGATGCCGCCAAACTCTGTGTCAAGGCGTGTGAGTCAGTTGCCAAAACATGCGATCGGTTCCCAACTGACAGCAAGATGATCGAGTGTGCCAACGAGGCACGCAAGACGGCGAGCAACGTACAGAAGATTGCCGCAGCACGTTAGCTAGTTATCGTCAAAATCATTGATTTGGAATGCAAACGGAGGAGTGGCTCGGTTTGCATTCCGCTTTGTTGGCTAGCTGTTTGTCGGACTGGCGGCAATGTTGAGTTTTGATGTGCGAGCGATCTATTGGATTACTAGCTTCGTGCGGACAACTTCGCTCTTGGATTCTCTTCACTTTATGAGAGTTCGTCAAGGTTTGATTGTCTGGGGAGCGGTTGGTTGAGGAGTTGATGCCTGAGGAGCTGTTGCCTGAGGAGCCGTTTTGGGAGTGGCTGTTTGAGGAATCGATAGAGGAGCGGTCAATTGAGGAGTGGTTGTGGGAGCAGTAGTCGACTCTGGAGTGGGCTGCGCCTGCGACGTTTCCTTCTTTAGTTGATCGCCAATCATGTCTGGAAGAGGAACTTCTTCAATGTTCAGCTTGGCAGGAATCTCAGCCTGTTTGCTTTCCAGTTTGTTCAGGCGGTCAAAAGCACTCCAGATGAGTAGCGAGTTGCCGATCACGACAAAAGCTATCACTGCATAGATGAGATTCATGTTGATGCCGGATTTCTTTTCCTCTTGTGGTGCTGTTGCTGCAACTTTTGATTGTTTTTGATCCATCTTCTTTTCGCTTCGCTCGACTTTCGGAGATACCTCTTTTACCAGCTCCTTTTTGAACTGATTCACTTCATTCAAGAGTGTTTTTCTCAAATTCTCAAGCTCTTTTTTGTTTTCTTCCCTTAGTTGAGCAGCACTGCTTTCAAGTGTGGACTGTGCTTGGGAGAGCTTCTTCGACGCTGAATCGAGAGCTTGCTTGATGGCAAATTCTTGATTTTTCACAGAATCTTTGGTCGTCTTGTCTTGGGTGTTGACCTTAGTCCAAACTGAATTCGTGATTCTTTCAGCTTCGATTTTGATTAGTCTGTCTACTTCGCTTCGTGAGTAGGTTTCGTACTTCGGTGTGACTGGTGGAGTGAGGGAGCTTTGCGTGGTGGTGGATCTCGGCGTGGTCACAGCGGATGGTGTCGCGTTCGTGCGGGTGTTAGCGGATTGAGGAACGGTTGGCGGCCTTGCGCTCGTCCGGTCGACTGCGGATTGAGGAACGGTTGATGGCGCCACGGATGTCGGGATGACATCGGATTGAGGGCTGGTTGAAGGCGTCGCGGATGTCGGAATGAAGTCGGATTCAGGGGTGGCGGACGGATTTCCTGATGTCGGTGAAGGGGCGCCTTCCGTGTCGCTGGGCGTTTCTACTGGTGTCGCGGTGACATCCACTGTCGTTACCGCGGCTGGTGTGACAGAGGTTGAGGTGATACTACCGGCAGCGTCAGGCCTCGCTAGTGAATCTTCGTTTTGCTCGATGGCAACGCTCATATCGATTGATTCGAACGTTTCCGATCTAATTGTCTCCATGTGACTTACCGTTCCGTTGATGAGTGAGTATTCTGCAAAAGGTTGGCGGACCATTCGTGTTCCGTCTGCGTGGTTAGACAGAACAGCAATTGTCCGTGATTTGAAATCGATTCTGACGAGAGATGACTTTCGTGTGGACGGTTCCAGCTCGATTAATGACGCGAAGCGTTCAAGAGTTTCGGCGTCCAGGTTGGCAGCTTCGTAGTCAGCTTTACTATAGTTGCTTGCCGTTTTGTCGGTCGGCACTGGTGCGTGTGTGCTTTCGATGTTATACCATCGGTCGGCCTGGTATCGCACTGCGAGAGTATGAGGTCGAGCATTGCGGCTCATCTCCAAGGTTGCTCGTGCCTCGGAGTCGAACACATCCAGGCACGCGAATCGTATGTCGACAGCGTCGAATCTGGCGGAGAAACCGAGAACCTCCGAAATCGACTTCAGGTTCTCTTCGTTCGTTTTGTAGAGTCGAACTTCGTTCCACCTTTCGGAATCCACCTGGTAGTCGGCTAAATCGAAAGTACCGACTTCAGGCACGGAAATTGTTTGCTGTCGAGTCGATACAATGCTGCTCACCATAGGTGCCTTACCTCTTGTGTAAATTAGAGTCGCAAGGGATTCCAGTCGAAATTAAACGTACTTGACTTTTGTCAAGGGTACCTCAGAATCATCAGCTCGTCTCAATAAAGTTGTCTAATACGATTGGTATTGTCGGATCAAGCAATTTCCAAAGTGGCAGTCGAAACACCGCGCGACCCGCAATTGCCCGCCAGGTTCACCGATTCGGCCGTCGCCACGAACTTCTCGCTAACAAGATTGTGTTGTCGGACAGAGTTTACAACCGGTGACATGGAGGCAGACCACATCGGGACTAGAGTTAGAACGGTGACTGCTCATCCGCATCGGGCGAACTTGGCTTTTTGCCGCCCTCGCCTGGAAGGAGTGGAACGTTTTTGGAATCCGGTGCAGATGTGGGAGCCGGTTTGGCGGTATTGGGTATAGTGGCAAGATTTTCATATATCTCAGCCAATTCCTGTGTCGGATAGCGCTTCTTATAGTGTTTGATGCAACTGGCAGCATCGGCATCTCGCCTGAGTTTGAACAAGCAGTATGACAGATCGATCATAGCTACCTGGCATGATGGATTCAGTTGCAGCACCTTTTGGAACGTGTCTGACGCGGTCTGAAAACTTCCCAATGAAAGCTCTAGCAGACCTCGCTCATACATGATGTAATAATCGTCCTGACAGGTCTGAAGCCGTTTTTCGGCTTTCAATATAGCCTCGGCGCTCTTGCCACGCGTTGCGTAACCGACCCTCTTCTTGAATTCGCTCGGAGTAAACGAATAGCGGGCCCGCATCGAATAAGCTGAATCGAAGAAATCGGTGTTGAAGGGATCCCAGAGGAAGTCATGCTGGCTGGAAAATCCTACCGCGGTCATTGATCTGTGTACTGGTGCCTTTTTGACCTCTCGTTCAAACGCCTTCATGTGTTGTTGTGCGCTCTGAGGATTGCCTTCCATGTAATCCATTCTGGCCAGGAGCACCAGCAGTGGTGGGTATTCTCCAAGACTGAGAGCATGGTCAGCCGCTTTCCTGGCTAGTTTGAAGTCACCGGCTAGATAGTAGGTGAATGCCATTCCCTGATAGGCGAGTTGGAGAGAAGGGGATACCTCCTTCGCTTTATCGAACTCATCCAGTGCGTCATCGAACTTGCCCAGCCGCATTAGACTGAAACCTATGCACGCGTGGAGTGGTCCTTTGTTGGAAGCAGTCGCAAGCCGTTTATCCAACAAGTTTACAGCACGTTTGTAGTTGCCCGCCACATGCTGAGTGAGGGCTGAGGC
>CAYTDR010000978.1:0-3390 GCA_964436185.1 uncultured Candidatus Obscuribacterales bacterium
CTATGCGTAGATGAGATCCTGACAGTAAAAGTCATTTCAACGGCATTGTGTAGATCATCCTTACGAACGATGTTGATTCGTCGTGGACGTGCAGCCGAATTCTTAAGAACCAATTCTGTGTATTTTGATTGGCCGAACTTGAATGTCGTTTCATCAATTGATGTCGGGAGAAGCTGTTGGAACAGATCTCCATCTCTTGCGAAAAGGGCGGCCCGATACTCTCAGGGACGCGAGATGTAATTTGCGGCGACTTTGACACCACAAACTGTTCGAACTAATTTGACGCTTCGCCTCGCTTCGATGCGGGCTACGCAGTCATTCGCTGTTGAACCGCAGTTCTATTTGAAATATCTCTCATGGTAATTAGAATTTCGTCCAGCTTGTCTGGTTCTCTTAAATACAGACTGAGCATTCTCCTCGCGTGGAAAAGCTCATGACTGCCCATAATGCCGAGCCTGACAAGAGCGGCACCGAATGTAATACCAAACCTCTTGGCTGCTTGTGTGGCTTCGAGAAACTGATGATCGCTGATAACAAAAGCCTGACACAGAATCTCGCCTAACATCAAATCTTTTATCGAGAAAGGTGACAATTTCAAATCCATGTCTAACAACCCCTATTAATGCACCTACACATTAAGTCCGAAGATCCGCAGCTAAGGTGCCTATGAAAACGCTAATCGTTACTCTAAGCGCTCTTTGGTTAACAAGATACGCTTTTCGAACGCTGCGTTCTTACAGTCCGCAATCCTATCTACACTGTCCGCAGTTGCTATCCATCTCGAGGATCTCCTGACAACCAGCCGGCTTCTTGCCGCGAATCTTCCGTTCAACGGTATGTAGCATATCGAGGACGACCTTCGTGCCAACGCTGCAATCCGGCTCTCTATACGGATTTGACCGCTTAGAGAGCTGAATATGAGAACATCTTAAACGTGCAAAGCCTCTTCACAACCCGCTTCACAAGTTCTTTTTCGATCGCGAGCACTAATTTTGGGATCGATTCTTGTGTCGAGAGTCGGCCAACCGCATCACAATCGTAATTTGCGATGACCTCATATATAGTGTCACTTTAGAATGGATGCGATTACGTTTGCACTGTCCTTATTCGCTTGTTGACGCGGCCAGTTCGCGTGAGGACTCGTCGCAATGCTTTTTGTGTTTTATCACTTCAACTGTGCAGGGCGCGTTTTTCAGTACCTCTTCCGCTACACTGCCGAGCATAAAATGCTGCAATCCCTTGCGTCCATGCGAGCCGAGCACGATCATATCAGCGTTCCATCTGCGAGCATATTCGCAAATCTGGTCTACGACACCACCTGTAAGAACTTTGGCATCAGTTTTGTTGGCTGGCAGCTCTTCTCTTAGCAGCAATCCGAACTCTGCCACGAGATCGCAGGCTCTGGAGTAGTCTTGCGTAATCTCTTGTCCACCCGTGAAAAGTCCCATTCCATAGTCTACGGGCAATGGTTCTACAACCGTCAGAACCATGAATTCATCATCAACCTTCCATAGCGCCTCAGTGATGAATTCCACCGCGTCCCGCGAGCAATCGGACTCATCTACCGCAACTAGAATCTTCATCACTGCTCCCTCCTCGTGGACCGTCATCTCCTATGATGGACCACGACAGCGCTGGCGCGCCTCCATCGAGCGAGGTAATCTCGAAATTTCGAACCGATTCAATCTTCTATAGTAATCCACACGGGCGCGTGGTCGCTCGTCTTCTCCCAGCCTCGGACATGACGGTCGACACCGCCTTCACTCAAACGTTATAGGTTGCGATTTTCACAAGGATGCTGACTCACTTCGGTATCGATTCATTGACGTCCAGGGTCACCAAGCCCTCACCGGCATATTATACGAAGAGATCTAGCTTAGTTCTTAATAGCTGGCTGGTCGTTCTCGCAAAGACGTTCCTAAAAGAGTTGTCGCCCACTCTTGAAATGCTTTGATAAACGCAGTGCTGGTCAAATTCTTGTTTGCCTGGATGAACTCGGAAGCAGCTTCACTCTCAATGGCTGGAAAAGCAATACTGTTTTTCGACTGTAGGTATGTGTCGCCAGAGAGTTTGTAAAACACCAAGTTTCTGCCATTGTGCCGCCAAACCTCTGGCACTTTTAGACGTGAAAAAACCTCTAATTTCCGCAGCGAGCCGCTGGTCATATCGACCTCGACAACCAAATGGGGAGGAGAGTCGACGCTCAGATCGATGACCTCTTTGTCTTTCATAAACACACCAGTCTGAATGTAAAAGCATGAATCCGGCTGAAATCCAGACTCGAACTGGGCATGTTTGAAGGTAGCCGAACGAAGACAGTAAATTACAGTGCTCGTCTCCGCTGCGAAAATTGAGATCATCGATTCAAGAAGCGATGTCAGCCGATCGTGCTGAGGTAGGGCGGTCATCAACTCCAGGGTACCCTTGCTGTAGGTAAGTCTGGGTGAGCGCTTATTGGCAAGATCAACGAGCAACTGCTCGTAGGTAGACCAGCGAATGTTATGAAGAAAAACCCTCTGCTCACCGAGGGCGGATTGTACATCGGACAAGACTTTCACTCTCTTCTTAAGTCAAAATGTTTCCCGAATTATACAACGACGCCTGTCATCTCAGTTGTGCGCATGGGTCGAACAGCTAGTCACTCTGCGCTGGCGCTTTTTCCCCTTCAATTCTCTCGGCAATCAGCGTTTTCATGCAGTCAACGGTTTCCGGCAAGTATGTTGCGAACTCCTTCTCATACTCATATGCAGCATCTGAGCGGGTGAGCACGCAGTAAAGCGAGGTGAACAGATCCCTGGCGATTCTTTCTCCGTGTTTGAGCGGATTCAAAAGGCGCTTGAATACATCGTCTTTCATCAAATGCCAATCCTCTTTGAATGCTCTTTGAAACTCGGGCGTGGTAGAAAGTTTGTATTCGCTATCTAGTGCATATGCGATAGCGTGCGACATATGCCTTTCGACCTGCGCGTTTTTCAATTCGATGGTTCGCGACTTTCCATGAATAGTGTAGGAAAATTCGGCGGTCTCCGCGACAATAATCTTTCCCGATTTGAAATCGAATTGGGCAAACGACATTCGACTAAGGTCGATGGGTAGCGCTTCTTCATCGGCTTCCCTGCATTTAGTTAAATCGATCAGCTCGCCGGGAGCTAGTTTGAGAACGTAGATCAAATCGGTGTAGGCTGAATTGTCCGGTGTTAATTCGGTGAAGCCGAAGAGCACGCCGCAGCCGCTGTGTCTCCTGTAGGAGAGCAGGATTTTTGCTCTTGTATCCATGTACGCAGTCGCGTAAATGTTAGCTTCTTCTGCCATCACTGCTGATGCCATTTGTTGCTGAGACAATGCTTCTTGATCGTCATTTTCCATAAATAACGATCTGAATGGATCGTT
>CAYTDR010000979.1:0-3379 GCA_964436185.1 uncultured Candidatus Obscuribacterales bacterium
AGATTTGCTTAGCCGATACAAACCATTGATTATTCTTCTTGATCTCACGCTTCCTGACGGCAATGGACTCGAACTGCTAAATGCTCTCGAGTCTGCTGAAGAGAATAAGGATGTTCCGGTGGTTGTGATTACGGCGATGGATGGGCGATCGACGCTGGCGCACCCGTCCTTGATCGATTGGATCTCCAAGCCGTTCGATGCTGATAGGCTGCATAAGGCTTTCGATCGCGCGCGCGAGCAGATCGACGTGGCTCAGGTTCTCATCGTCGAAGATGATCCTGCTACTCGAGAAGTGCTCAAACAGCAGTTGGAAACGCTTGGTGTGCAGTGTCTAGAGGCAAGCAACGGTACCGAAGCGTTGGAAGTGTTTCGGCGCTCGAACCCCGACTTGATCATTCTCGACCTCATGATTCCGCATCCGGATGGTTTTGCCATAATTGACATACTGCGAAAAGAGGATGGGCAAACGAAGCCGTTGATCGTATACACGGCTCTCGATCTCACGGAGATGCAAAAGTCGGAGCTGAAACTGGGCGTCACCGCTCATCTCACGAAATCAGCCGCATCGCAGGAGCAATTGACGGAGACAGTCTGTCGACTTCTGGACGGACTAATGTTGAGGAAATCCAAGAATGCGTTGACGCTCGATAAAGCGTCAACGGTCGCTGACGGACAGGAGCAAAGCAAGGCATGATGAATGAACGAGTAAACGATTCGATACTGGTTGTAGACGACGATCCATGTTTTCGCGAGCTTTTGACCGAAATTCTTGCACCGACCGGATATAACATCATGGAGGCGAGGTCCGCAAAAGCGGCTCTCTCAGTAATTTCCAGCAGACCGTATGCGCTTCTTATCGTTGACTATCGTCTGCCTGACATGGACGGGATTACTCTTATATCCCGTTTTCGAGAGATGGGAAAGAAAACGCAAATCGTGTTTGTTAGCGGTGCTTTTTGCGACGCCAAGACATTTAACTGGTTGCGAAACATACTGCAGGTTACGCTCATTCTGCAGAAGCCTATCCAACCACATCTCTTCATGCAACAGATAGAAGGTCTACTGCCAATCCTCTACGAGCCTGAGTCGGCCGAGAGCGAGGATGAAGTCGAGACACGTGCATCAGAAGAGGGCGAATATGCAAGCTTGCTGAATGCGAGCGCCGGCATTGCAGAGGCACAGGCTGAGACCCATCCTCCCGTCGAACAAGCACCGCCACCACAGATGGTGGGAGAGGTTCCTTCCAGCATCGAATCCGGTGAATATGAGGAGCTCGGAATCGACGGCGGTCGGGAGATGCGCCTTCAACTCAAGCAGATGCGCAAACGCCAGGAAGTGGAAGAACGTGTTCGTCACGCTCAGCGAGAGCTTAGAAAAGCCATGCCGCCCAAGTGGGAGGGGCTCTCGGACGCTCTTGCTAAACTGCAAGCAGATCCAAGGGACAGCCAGGCACGGCAGGAATCGGTCGGCCTGGCACATCAATTGAAAGGAACGGCAGGCTCACTCGGTCTCAACGGGGTGAGCAACAGTGCGGGCAAGATTGAAGACTTTCTAACCATGCTCGATCCGAGCGACGACACCGAGCACGAAATACTCTGGGCCGAGATCTTCAGAGCGCTGGCTGATGGAGAGTCTGATCTGCGAGTTTCCGTAGACGCCGCAACGGTTGAACAACGCGAGGTGTTGCGTGTCGGACGTACGCTGATCTTGTGCGGCAATGGCCTGCAGGATAAGATCGCGAATCTTGGATCGACAGTCGATATTCAAGACGAGCATGTAAGCCGACCCATCGATGCTTTGCTCAAAGCCTCAGCGCAGGCCTTCGACGCCGCTATCATCGATGTAGGTGTCTGCGGCAAGGCGGGCACAATTTATCTCTCTAGAGAATTGCGCATGAAGACTGCTAATAGTGCCCTGCCGATTGCTTATTTGGTGCCCGCCGGAGAGCAATTTGAGCCTGCTGAGATCGTTTATACCGGCGTTTCGAAGGCTGCTTCGGCAACTTCTCAAGATTGCCTGGAGCAAATCATGCAGTCATTGGCGCAATCACGACCGGACAAGCGATATACCGTTTTGACCGTCGATGACGACCATGTGCTCACGAGATTTATAAAGACCATTCTGCGCAGCAATGATTTCAACGCCGAGTCTCTCAACGAGCCGATTCACATACTCGACAAGCTCGAGGAGGTGCAACCGGATTTGGTTCTGCTCGACGTGATCATGCCCGGGTTAAGTGGATTCGATGTGTGTCGTATGTTGAGAGAACATGCTAAGTGGAGGGACCTGCCGGTCGTGTTCCTTACCTCCAAGAGTGACGCACAGGGAAGAGCTGCTGCGTTCCATGCCGGAGGGTCGGATTTTCTCAGCAAGCCGATATTGAGCGAAGAGCTAGTCGCCAGAGTAAAAGCGCAACTGGAACTCTCTCGCAACGCTAGACCCTCTCAGACTTCTGACGATGTATCGGGAGTCTTAAAGCAGGATGTCTTCGTCCTTCAATGCACGAAGCTGCTTGCTGCCACCCAGGCGAACAAAGGGAAGCTTTCGCTGGCGATGATAAGCATGGACTGTTTCGACGAGTATGAGGACCATGGGATGTTCGCCTCATATGAGGTCGCCGCTACGATAGGCAAGTTGCTTAAGGCTCGCTACAAGCCGCAGGCTTTGCGTGGACGCTGGAGCGATCAGGCATTCATTCTCGCTGTCCCCGGCGAGGAACCGCAGGCGGTGCAGCAGAGTTTGCAGTTAATGGCCAGAGAGGTAGAGCAGCTGAGCTTTATGAGCGAACAGGGCAAACACTTCGACTGTCGCATTTCGTCAGCGCTAGCCCACTACCCGGACGACGCAGACAGCTTCGATGACCTCGTGGAGAGGATGAGCGACCAACTGTCGCTGCCCGGTGTCGCACGATAAGACTACTGAAGAATTGGAAAGGGCGATGCCATGCATCGCTCGTGGTGCGGAATTCAAGCCTTCGAAAAAGACAATAGATGCTAAACACGCTCAATCTGTGTTCCTTGCTATTCAAGTGTCGCGATCCATGCCAGGCACAATTGAACAGCAGCATCTTCTGATTTCGGCTTGAACGAATGATCACCGGGAACTACTTCGGAGCTGAAGTGGGTTTCGATTGGTTTTTGCACCTCCGCGAGAAGCGTTAGCGGACAGAGCTTGTCTTTATTTCCCGTGATGAAGAGCATCGGTGCGCCAATCTTGGCGAGATGCGACCAATCTCGCTGCTTGCCGTTGATACCTTGCAGAGGCAGCCCGTAATAGACCAGTGCTCGAATGTCATTGCGTTCCGCTGCGATGTAAGAGCCTATCCGAGCTCCGAATGATTTCCCTATCAGAATGGGGTTTCCCTCGACGTGCTCTTTGA
>CAYTDR010000980.1:0-3376 GCA_964436185.1 uncultured Candidatus Obscuribacterales bacterium
CGGACAGGCGCAACTGTTCTACTGTCGCAATGCCGACGTGGCCAAAGAAATTTCATCGCATCAACTGACAAAGAGCTTGTGTGAAATTGCTGGTACAAACCATTTGGTAGTCAAAACAGTTTATTTGGAACGTTTCCGTAAAGCAATAAGAGTCATTGGGTACAGTGCCTTTCTCGACGATTAGGCATAAATTCAACTAGCTGTAAAACCAAAAGGCGTGGTGTTAGCTCTTCTTCACCACGCCTTATTTTTTGTCACTCGGTCTTGCGGTTTTCCAAAATGTTTAGCGCTTCCACTTCGACGTTCACTTCGAACTTTCACTTCGCGCTTCCGCTTTGAACTTTCACTTCGACGTTCCCGCCGCGCTTCCGCTTCACGCTCCGCTTTGAACTTTCACTTCGAACTTCCACTTCGTGCTTCACGCTTCCACTTCGAGTTTTTACTTTACTCTTACACTCCACATTTGGGGATTCTTCAAAGCCAAGACTATTACTTTCCGTAAGCCCCTTGCTGAGCTTCAGTGGCTCTCATCGATAAAAATCAACCCAAGACACAATGCACTGTCGATGTTTGTTCTGCAAGAATCCAGTGGGAAGTTCGGCGATTATCAGTTTTTTCTTGCGTATAACTGATACCACTGTTCCCTTTGGAGTTCCGTCGCTGCCGAACAAGCTAGCTGCACGATTTCCATTCTTGACGAGCAGACCTTCAAGCCCTGCGAAATTCTTGAATTCGATTCGAGTGTTCGACGGCCATTCACCATTTTCTAAATTCAGCGTCGCCTGACCGATTCCGCGCGCGTGGCGGATCGTAACTGTGAGCGTGTTCTTCTTCAGGTTCAGGGACAACTGGTCCTTTGGGCTGGGACCGACTCGCTGGTCGAACGATATTCTGCCATCCGTAGATATGCCGTGAATGGTCTGTTCTTTCTCGGAACCTGTTTGGCGGTGTTCGCTTGCACCAGATTTGGTGGTCGTTACCACCATCGAGAGTCCGATCGCGAGCGTCCAAGCTATAACGTTCGTCCTTGGTTCCGATTTCATGCGACTGTTCATCAGAGTCCAGGAGATGCTGGCAATGGGCTGACTGTTTTAAACGATGCCACCATCTTTTCTACAGCAGGCAAAAGTTTCTCTTCGTTGACTTTGTCTATCGAGCTTACAATCAAGAATGCTTGTCCATTTTTGAGAAAGCTCCATTGTCGCCATGTAACTCCTGGTTTCGGTGAAGGAGTTTCCCAGTAAAGCGCTTCCGCACCACTTATGGTGACCGGCTTCATATCCTTGGGTTCCACCGTGGGATTAAACTTTGCTGCAAACAGCATGGCGATGGCGTTTCTAATATCATTTAGTTTGAGCTTCGGATCCGAGTATCGACCCATCATGTAAATGTCCATTCCTACAGGCGCGATGTCGGGAATGTAGCCAACATACAATCCACGATCAATGGCCTTCCAGCCAGGCTCAATTTCGACCGAAAACGGCAAAGGCATGGCAGGCGGGTTGAATACCCAGAAATCTGCCTTCGGATCATATTTCACAGATGTGCTGGTCTGTCTCGCTATGCTCTCGAACGCCTCAGCCATGGTTGGCGCGTATGTCTTGGGAAAAACTGGCAGCAGACTTGTTTTATTGACTGCCGAGGTATTCGTGTGAATGCACACATCGCAAGCTGCATACAGCAAACCGCAAAAACTGTCGAATGTACCCATCGGCGCACCAAACTTCTGTTTCAACACTTCGGACTGCTGAGCGGGCGTGAGAGGCGTTCGAGGAGACAGATTGGCTGGCAAAGGGCCCGTCTTGCCAGGCTCGCTGGCCGTCCCGGGAGCCACGGAAAGCAGGCTGCACGCCGCCAGCAGGAATAGCCGCTTGCCCGTCAATCCCAACAATTTTGTCATGAAGGAGTCTCCAAATCAGAAGTCGATTGAATTTGCATATTATCAGGTTGAGAACCGCCCTTCCTCGCCAGATGTTTCGCTGTCTCAATGCGCTCTCCACGCCCGGGCAGGTCCGCGGGACTACTTGAAGTGATCGATGAGCTATCGTAATTCCCTGGCCGCGTTGCGCTTGAGTGTTTCGATGGTGGCTTTCTGCAGATTGGAGTAGTAAGACTGTTTGAAATAGTGCAGCACTACAGGCACACTCATCGATTTGGCGCTCTTGACCACGCGCATCGGGAGCTCCGTTCTCAGAAGATGTCGGGGAACCACGCCTTGTCCCAAACCTAATGCAACACCTTGCAGAATTCCTTCGACATCGTCCACGAAGCATCTAGCGATTTCCGGCTTCTCTTCCCCGTTTTGTTTCAAGAATAACTCCGTTACTCTATCTTCCGGATCATGATCCAGATAGACATTCCTTATAGGAAACTGTTTGCTTTGGACAAGAACATACTTCTCGTGTCCGAGTTCCAGCGTTTGAATGTTTGACCGCTGCACCGAATAGTCCATTACGACGAAATCAGCCTCGCCTCGTTCTAGGACAGCGAAGAGACTGCCCATTTCATGCATGCTGAACTCGAACTGTACGGCGGGGTTTTCGCGCAGCAAGGGAGCTAGTGAGGGCAAGATGACGGAGTGTAGAACACTTGAATAGGCGGCGACTCGCAGGCGACCTCCCAGCTTGCCGCCTGGCGCCTTGACTAGATCTGCCAGAAGTTCTGCCTCGAGATGGTCCTTGATCTGACAGTAGCGGAGAAGTCTTAACCCGGCTTCGGTAAGTTTGATCCCCTTGCGATCTCGAACAAATAGCGTCAGTCCCAGGGTTTTCTCCAGGCTCTGAATTCGTTGAGTCAAGGCTGGCTGGGTGATATGGATCCGTTCTGCCGCCAGGGAAAAGTTGAGGGTTTGTGCAACCGTCCGAAAGGCTTGTAGCTCGTGTGTCGCTAAATCCATGAGCTACCTGTCTTTCACCGCCATAAGTTTAACTTATCTATCTATCAATTCTATCAATTGTACAATGCCTCGCCACTTTCGTAAGCTATCTGCATGGAACGCAAAGCAGAGGCGGCATCGTGATGTCGCCCAGCATTCTTTGGGGAGAATAAAATGATCGGACAATGCCTCGTGGCGAACAATGAAGAGCAAGCCCTGACCGAGATAGAAGCATTGGGGCTGGCGAGCCAACACGACTTGGCCAATGGTCATGCATCACACGAGCTGGCACCATCGCAGAAGCGAATAATTGACAGCCTCTCGGATATCTGGATGCGAGCTGCAAACCAGAAATCTCACGAGGCGGAGTCGTTGTTCAAGGATGCATTTCGCAAACTGGCCGCGGCACCATCTTTGACACTATACCATCATTTCAAGATCTGCCCGACAGCCTCAAGCTCAATTGACACAGTTGCGACCTGGCTCGCAGAAAAGAATCTT
>CAYTDR010000981.1:0-2191 GCA_964436185.1 uncultured Candidatus Obscuribacterales bacterium
CAGCCCAGCTTCTCTTAACTGCAAACTAAAAGCGGTATCGAGAACGTCTGAGCTCGTCATGCCGCGATGAATGTATCGTCCGGCGTCTCCTACGTTCTCATTCACATTGGTGAGGAACGCAATGACGTCGTGCTTTACCTCCTCCTCGATCTCCAGAATGCGATTGACGTCAAACTTGGCACGAGCGCGAATTTCATCGACAGCTTCCTTGGGCATCATCCCCAATTGAGCCTGCGCTTCGCACGCGGCAATCTCTACTTCCAGCCACGAAGCGTATCGGGCCTCGTCTTGCCATAGAGCGCCCATGACTGGTCTTGTATAGCGTTTGATCACGGATGAATTCTCCTCTCAAATGAATGAGCAAAAAAACGGAGTGGCTTCAATTGGAAGCCTTGCAACTGGGCTGGCGAGGAGATTGGAAAACCATCTCGAGCTTCCGTATTTTACACCTCATTGAGGAAGTTCGTGGTCGCCACCTGTCGTTCTGTTTTTTGCAACCGTAGATGTAAAAATATTCTCTATTCAAAGCCCCAGGCAGACCAGCTTTCCGGCATCTTTTCTTTCAGTCCCTGCATATAGATCACCCACTGACCATGATGGAACGTCTCGTGCGCCACAAGCCTTACAAGATGCTCAGTCAGACCGACTTTTTCGCCGAACCAATCGATTTGTTGATCTGGCCCGGTGTTTTCGGGTTGAAGCTGTTGAAACATGCTTTCGTCGCACTTCTTCAGGTACTCCAGGAGCGCCTTTTGAGAAGGTCCTCCTGTATATGAGCTGGTGGAGGTTGAGAATTCGATCTGTCCGCGTTCAATGGCTCGCACATAATCCTCTTGAACTCTCCCCACATGTCTGAATTGGCGCCAGAATTCTCCCATCCCGTCCAATGGCGCATAGGAGAAACCCTCTTTTGACAGGGCAGCCAACAGGTCCAGGCTGAGACCTCGAACAAACTTCCATTCTGCAATCACTTTCTCATGCATCTTGATTTGGTCCTCGTCGCTCAAGTCTGCTTGTCATGAAGAGTTTACCTTAACGTGCTGTAAAGCTTTTTCATATTCAATAAAACTTGATGAGTATGGTTGACAAGCATCGACGCGCCGGTGTGGACGCTGCCCAATCTGATGTTTGTTTTTTGCCACAGCAGCAGGTTTTCAACTGTTGTCCTGCAGGGACTGTTGAAAAAAAGGCTAGAATACGTTCTGGCTGATAGCTGATTTAGCGGTAGATGAAAAGGTCGGCGAATTTTCATCACCATGCTTACCGAGATGAACCGACCTGTTTATGTTTAGTCTATTGAAACGAGTCTACAATGAGAATTCTAATAGCTGTTGACATTTTTCATCCCCATGACGATTTAGTCGAGCATGTCGGCTGGCTCCTTCCTATAAAAGGTGCTGAGATCATTCTGCTATTCGTCAAAGAGATACTTCCATCTTATGAGCGTGTCGTGTCTTCGGTCGGGGACTTCCCTGATGACTGGAGCCATCAGATTGAGTCGCGCGCAAACAACGTCTTCGGTGGTCTCCGCGAGGGGTTGGAGAAGCACGGAGCGACTGTCAGAACGGAGATTGTCTCTGGTCCTCCAGCCTACATGATTAGCGAAGTGGAGAAGGATGAGCGAGTTGATGTCACTGTGGTGGCACCATGGAGGCGCTCAAAATTCCAAAATTTCTTTCTCGGATCGGTCTCTAGCAAGGTTGTCGAAATCACTCCGGCTGTGAATATGATCCTGAAGGACCATGGTTCCGCCAATTCTCTCAAGCATGTACTCTTTGCCATTGACGGTTCGACCCAATCGCTGAAAGCTTTGCAGCGAGGGGCAGAGCTCCTGCGACTATCAGAGAGAAACGCTCAGGTGACGGTACTGACTGTGGTATCGGTACCAGCTATAGTGCTGGCATTTACTCCTGTCGCCACACAAATGGCGGTCGAGAACAATATGCGGTTGGAGGCTGAAAAGACCGTTGCTGACGGGCTTGCGATGCTCCATGAAGCGGGCGTAAAAGGTGAGCCACGCGTAGAGGTGGGAGATCCGGCCAGCCGAATTATCGCCGTCGCCAATGACCTCAATGTGGAGCTCGTTGTGGCTGGCGCAAAGGGACACGGTGCCATAGAGCATATGATCATGGGTACCGTAGCCGATCGTATCGTCAAACATGTAAATTGTTCGGTTGCGATTGTTCACTAA
>CAYTDR010000981.1:2291-3372 GCA_964436185.1 uncultured Candidatus Obscuribacterales bacterium
AATGAGATGGACGACATCAATTCGACTATCAATGATGCCTCGCAGAAATTCAACGAACTTTCGACGCAGTTGAACCAGGAAGCACAGCGGCAGGAAATCCACTTATTCGCGCGTGAGTCCGACTGGTCACCGAACCCGACTTCGTCAGTCCATTGCCTTACATACAACGGCAAAATTCCCGGTCCGGTCATTCGTGTGGCAGAGGGCCAGCTTGTTCGAATCGTTCTTCACAACCAACTTACCGTGCCAACGAGCCTGCGCTTCCATGGTCTAATTGCACCGCACTCGGTCAACGGCCTGCCCAGGGCTGGGGCTGGTTTGGTGGCTCCCGGAAAAACATATGCGTTTCAATTCCGGACAAATCAATCCGGAACATTTTGGTATCAACCTCAGATAGTTCATCAGGATCAAAGGCAATTAGGACTGTACGGTACGCTGATTGTCACTCCGCAAAACAGAGCGAAGCCGACTGACAAAGATGTTACTCTCGTCTTTTCTCAGTTATACAAAGTGAAACGATCTGGTGCCTCGAAAGGCGAGGGTGCGGCTAAGGGATCTTCGTACAGTGCCGTGGCCGTCACCACCGCGCAGCCCGCGGCAGGAATTGAATGCGATTATTTGATCAATGGCAAGGAGGCGCCCGCCATCGAGCCGATTGAGCTGCGAAAGGGAGAACGCGTGCTTCTGCGTTTGGTCAATGCCAGCCAGGAGTCAATTCCCTTGTATCTTTCAGGGCACAGGATGAAGCTGATTGCCATCAACGGCAGTGACAGGCTAGAACCACATGTAGTGCGCGATACGTTTACCCTAAACCCGTCCGATCGTGTGGATGTTGAGTTCGTCGCCGACAATCCAGGCGTGTGGTCGTTAGCATCCGAGCTGGCACACCAGGCAACCAAGAACGGCAAGTTCCCTGGTGGAATGGCATGCGTGGTTCGCTACTCTGAATCAAAAGCCAAAGCAAAGAACCAATAAGCTTCGCTCACGACTCCGTTCCAGTTCTGGTTGAGTTCTGCCATTTGCCTATCAACGAAGTCGGTGATACCGTATTTTTCCGATTTGAGGCAAAAAGTGATAAGCG
>CAYTDR010000982.1:0-3367 GCA_964436185.1 uncultured Candidatus Obscuribacterales bacterium
TATCAATAGGCGTCTGCCCTCCACGCAGTCGCCCGGCCCAAGATGCATCAACGTCGGGCGTGATGTTATGATTCAGTTGTGTCCGTAGGTCACTCCGTGTGCAAGAATAGCCGCTCACTGATCACACCTGAGCATGACACTATAAGCGATACCACCTCAGCAGGAATCCTGTTTTGGGGCACGTTGATATGGTTGAAGTTTGTTAGGCGATCCCGTGTTCAACTGTTGGTACTGTAGTACCGAACGAAAGTTATAGATTGCATCGGTTAGAGCGATTCGAGAGTTTTGAGTGTCCGACGCTGCCGCTCCCCGGATTTAGTAGGCTTGTAATTCTGAAAAGATATTTGCGGACGAATAACAGGAAACGATCCTGCCGGAATCGAGCTCCAGGCTGAATGTTAATGGATAATGGAGGAGACGGAATACCTAAACAGATCAATCCAGAGAAAAAATCTTGGAGCTGCTGAATAATAATCCAACGCCCCTCGGCTCGGACAAAGGTAATTGGAAGCACGAAAACGATTGAGATGGACCCCTCAATTCTAAATACGGAAACGCGAAGCAAAAAGTTCAAATGAAAATGATGTCAGTAGTTTAAATCCCGCACCGCCCGTTTGGTGGTGCATTGAAGCTTAGACAACCGCAGTTCCGTTTCCAGTCGTTCCGTTCATGCGGAACATTCGCAATGGACAGAATAATTCGCTCATTGCTTCCACAATCTTGTTGCAAGAACCCTGGCGCCGCATGACAATTCATCTCTTCTAATTTGTTTCATGCTAGCATTCAAGGCAATTGCACACTTCTATTGAGGAGTAAGACTTTGCCTCTGATATCTAAAGCCATAGCGCCTGCCCTGAGAGCCTTACTTGAAGAGTTCATTGACTATGCCGGACTTTTTCCGCCTGCGGGACTCTCGTTGGAATCTGCGTTGGACAGTTTTGATGGATACAGAAGTGGTGACGAGTCATGGATGTTGCGCTGGTTTGTGGTTGGGGCTTCGGATCTGGCCGGCGTTCCTGAAAAGTACGACGGTCTGTTATCTGTTCTTGGTTCATCTGACGAACCCCGCGCGGCAGCCCTGGAGACGAAATCTGCTGTTGCGGCCAATCGTCCTGTTTATTGGGAGGTGCCCATCGATCAGCTCGACCAGCTCGAGGCTGTCAAACGCGCCTCATGTTTCGCCAAAATTCGCACCGGCGGCCTGACTCCCGACGCGATTCCGTCACCAAAGGCGGTGGCGGATTTTATTCTGCGTTGTGCTGAGCATAAGTTGCCATTCAAAGCAACGGCCGGGCTGCATCATCCCGTCCGCAAAGAGTATCCGCTAACTTATGAAACGGATGCGCCAATTGCCGTTATGCATGGTTTCTTGAACGTGCTGTTGGCGGCTGCGTTTGCGTGGAACGGTGAGTCTAACTTAGAGCCGATTTTGTCGGACCTGGACCCGTCGGCATTCTCATTTGACGATCGGGCACACTGGCGTGATCGATCGATCGGACTTGAGGACATCAAGCGTGCCCGCAAAGAGTTCATTCATGCCGTTGGCACGTGTTCCTTCGAGGAACCGGTAAGCGATCTCCAGAGTCTGGGTTTGCTTTACTCAGCCTCTGAGGCTTTGTGACTCTGCGCAACCAGACTGGTTGAGCACATTCATTGTCGGCTTCCTCCGGTGTTTACATCAGCGTTGCTAACTTTCATAATGACCGGGTCGGATGTTTTTCTGGAGAAGTCCATCAAGACTGGGGTTTGAACAGTTCTCGCAATTGTCTGATCGGCGACGATGCGAACATCTCGGAAGGACTGCATAGCGTCAGACATCGAGCGTTTTTGGTAGTCGCCTTCAATCAGACGTGGAACTTCGTCGCGCGCGAAGACAAGAAGCTCTTTCAAAGTGACTTTGCCATCGGCTGGTTCGCTGTCGGCCTGGCTGTTGCCAACCAGTCCTTTCTCGAGCAGGGCGAAGGTCAGTACCCCGTGCCCAAGCGCCGATACCTCTTGTGCCTTGCTCGCGGCCTCACTAGCCGACAATAGACGCATGCGCTTGTAGTAGGCGAGTTGACCCAGACCCGGGCTGTCCATCGGACCAGGTTTGAAATCCTTGCCGGATGCGGCTCCTGAGTGACATGCATCGATGACCATTGTTATGTCTGATGCCTGAACATCTTTGAGCCAATCAGTAAGTTCGGCGCTGCTAATGCCGGCGGTCTCCAGTTCAGGAGTCAATCCTTTATTCTGATTGGTGCCAATATTGGTAGGAAAGAGATAGAACTCGCCAGTTTTCGAGTTCTGATCTCCATGACAGGAGAAGGCGATCACTACCAGGTCGTCCGGTTCCGCCTTCAAATCAGGATCCGCGAGGAATTTAGCCGTTTCCTGGTTAGTAGGTTTTTGTCCGGAGATTGCCCCCAGGACGTCCCGTAAGCATTCCTTGGTCGCTGGAAGCTCGTCCGAGTGCTTTTCCTTGTCTGATACCAGCCCAACATAGGTGACTTCGCTATACTCGCCACTGGCTTGTATGCGTTTCACGAGGATATCCTTGTACGATCGGGCATCACTAGCCGCATAGCGCAAGTTCCATCGAGGATCTGAATAGGTATTGACACCAAATGCGATGACCAGAGCTTTGCCTTTCTTTCGTTCCAGAGGGCCTTTTATCTGATAGTTGAAAGTTGTGGTCTGACTCTTTACTCTATCGGAATTGAAGGCATAAGCCGAAAAGGAAGCGCTTCCTGCTCCATCGCGCGGTAGTCGTACAGTGAAGGTGTGCTTTAAACGCTTATCCGAGCCATGAGAAAGATCATTTCGTGTTTCGGATGAGAAGGAGTTTGACTCTGGAAGATAGGCTACTAGTTGTCCGTCTCGAAAAATGCGAAGATCATAGACTCCGCTTCTCAATTCGCCACGTCCGGATTGTACACGCATGACACTGCGGTATGAGACTGTGATGTTCACCAGATCCTTCTCTTTCGGATGGGGTGACACTGCGGTGATAGCGATTTCCGGTTGCACTCTGTTCAGCCCTGAAATGGCTGGTAATGTTGGCAGCTGGTCACGCCTGATTGTGCGTGCAAGCAGATTGGGTTCGTAGTATTGGCGCATGAAAATCTCAACGGGAAGACCGACCATCGGATCGTCCGCCACTACCCATGCAAGGGATTGAATATCGTCCAGGCTGCTGGCATCAAATCTTCCATCCGCCGTGACAGCTGCCCAACCGGTATCTGCTGAACCACTCAGCGAAACCAGTTTCTTTTCAGTGACAACATCGTGAAAATCAATGGTATCTCCTGCGGTAGCAAACATCCTACCCCCATCTCCGAAATCTGCCCAACGCCCGTGAAGAGAACGCAGCTCCTTACCTGATTCT
>CAYTDR010000983.1:0-1886 GCA_964436185.1 uncultured Candidatus Obscuribacterales bacterium
GCTTTTGAAAATATCTTTCAAATAGAGATCGGCGTAATTACTCAAATACTCCTGACTGTACTGACCGCCTTCACTATAGAGCGCGAGCGCGAGAACAATGGAAGTAGATACCTTATCCACCGAGACACCGAGGCGCTTAACCTCCTCGGGCAAACGTCCCTGAGCCGATGATACCTTCGTCTGCACATCCATCGCCGCCTGGTCAGTTCCTCTTTCCAGGTTGAACGTGGCAATTATTTTGCTTGTTCCATCATTGCCGCTCCAGGATTGAATGTACTTCAGTCCATCGATACCGTTGATTTCTCGCTCCAGGGTGGAGGTCACGGAAGATTCCACTTGCTCGGAACTCGCTCCGATGTAGGTGCTTTTCACCTGTATTTGCGGAGGCGCAAGCGAGGGGTACTGCGAAATTGGCAACGATGGAATGACGATCGCACCGGCCAGGATCATAACGATCGACAACACCGTCGCGAACACAGGTCTTTGGATGAAGAATTCCGAAAACATCTATGGAACCTCGGATGCGTCGATCGGGGTTTTATCGCCTAGCAATTGAATGCCGGAAACGACTACTTCTTCTCCCGTTTTCAAACCTGACTTCACTGTCGCCTGATTGTCTTCGATCGACGAAATCTCAATTGGTCGCTGGTTGGACACAAGCTTGCCTGCACCGTCTTGCTGAGCCACGAAGATGAAGGCTTTGCCGGCGACAAATGAAATCGCCTCAGTGGGCACCGTCAATGCCGATTCGCGTGCCAGCGTAATGCGCACCTGAACGGTCTGGTCCGGTCGCAATTCGTTAGCACCATTCATGTATTCGCCTTTAACGAGCACCGATTGATTTTGCAAATTTACCGTTGGCGAGACATAACTGACGACGATGTCGCCGAAACTCTTGCCGCCGTTATCGAGAATCTCCAGCGGTGTTCCAACGCGAATCTGTTTGACATGTTCTTGTGGGACCTCGATGTTGACTTCAAGTGGGTTGGTTTTGCTCACCTTTGTGAGCTTAGACTGGGGATTGATATAGTCGCCGATTTTGACTGGCACGTCGCCTATCACTCCTGCAAAGGGAGCCCTCATAATGTGATAAGCCAATTCGGCCTGCTCAGCTTTCAACTCGGCGTTGGCTTCATCGATTCGCTTTTTAGCTCGAACAATCACGTCCCTTTGAGCTGTGATCTCGGCTTGCAATTGAGCAAGTCGCGATTTCGCCACCTTCAGATCGCGGTCTTCTTTGTCCACTGATGAGGTCGGAACGACTCCGCGTTTCTCGAGCCAATAATAACGTTGGTACTCGAGACTGTTGTAATCGACGCCTGATTGTCTGGCGTCCACCTCCGCCTCAAGCGAACCAAGCTTCCCCACTTCCTTAGCATAGTCGGCTTCGGCCAGCTCGACACTGCTCATCTTCGCGGCTACTGCCGCTGTTTGTTTATTGCTGTCGATTTCGATCAGCATCTGCCCCGGCTTCACCACCATCCCTGGTGTGATATTGATCTTGGCGACATAGCCATCGATTCTGGGAAACAAATCCACCGAGTTTCTCGAGTCCATTCTGCCGACGAGAGTAATTGTCGCGGCCACATTGTGTGCCTCGATCTTTTTCAGCTTCACCGGCACCGCTTTAGGGGGAGCCACGGCTTTCTTTTCCACACCGGCGTTGCAACCTTGCATTAGTGCCATCACGATTACAAGCAGAACCGTCTGGAACAGTGTTGAGAACAGTTTCTCAAACCGACTGTGGATAGTATCTGACGCAGAATGTTGTCGGACCTCATTCGCCATAACGCTATTTGCCTCTCTTTAGCTGGAATCGCTGCGGAGTGTCAGCGGCAAGGGGTCAATGTGACGGTGCTGGACGAGCAGGGCGAAGTCATCGAAAA
>CAYTDR010000983.1:1896-3363 GCA_964436185.1 uncultured Candidatus Obscuribacterales bacterium
TCAGCGGTCAGCGAATCCACCGATATAAGTCCAGTCGCATGAAGCAGACGCCCCTGCGATTTGCGAAAATTTATGAAGGCCTCGATTCTGCGTGTATTGGCATCGATATAGTCTCTTTCGGCCTGTATAACTTCAAGGTTGGTGCCGACTTGATGTGTCAAGCGCAGATTGGCCATGCGAAGCTGCTCCGTTGCCGATGCCACCGCATCTGATGTGACTTCCAGTTCTGTCTCATCGGCTCGCGTGTCTAGATAGGCGTCCCTCACTTCAGCACTGATCTTGAGAATTTCCTCCTGGGCTTGAAGAACGGCCCTGCGGGTTCTGATGCGGGCGGCCATGACGTTACTGGCATTCTCAATACCGGCACCTTGCAACAGCCAATTGAGGATGAAACCACCGGAGAAACTGCTGTTGGCACTTCCGCCGGCGCTGCTAGTGATACCACCGGCAGAGCTGCCCCCTCCGGTGGGAATGATGATGCTCGAACCAGAACCACCTATATTAATAGAATTGTTGGTAAAGAACGCGGCGCGAGGAAGTAGCGGAGAAGCGGCAGCACGAGCTGCATTGCGGGCAGCCAGGCGAAGCTCTTCGAATCTGGCGAGTTCAGGCCGGTTCTGAACCGCAATGGTCGTGAGAAACTCCGGTGTCTGCTCTGGTTCCACCAGAGCGCGCTTGGAAATCTCTCGCTCCGTTGGTATCACATTCAGCATCACGCTTTTGTTGAGTGAAACACAGAGCTGGATAGCGGCCCGGCGGACATTGACTTCCTGTCTTACCAGTCTCTGCTTCTCGAGCGAGTAAAGAGTTTTCGCCTGCATAACCTCAAAGTCGGTTCCCATGCCAGCAATTTTCAAATCTTTGTTGATCGACAATTGAGTTGTGGCAACATCAAGCGCTTTACTGCGCAGATTCAACAATGCCCAATCGCGCAGCAGATCGTAGTATTTGAGGTAAGTATCGAGAAGTATGTCGTTTATCGAAGAGGTATATAAGTTGCGAGCGGCTTTCAGTTCGTGATTGCGCTCAAGCGTAGTGAAGATCGCCGCACCACCAAGAAAAACAGGATAAATGAGGGTGATGAAATAGGGGGAGGAGCGCACTGTCGTATTGCCGGACTCTACAAACTGCGGAGTGTAGTTCATCGACATGCTTGGCACAAAATTACCGAACGTGCCAAAAAAATTGTAACGCGATTCAGCTACGTTCGTTTGCGATATCTGTATGGGAAGATTGCTTTCTCTTGCCATCCGGAGAGCGCCTTTCAAAGTGATAGACTCCGTGTAGCTCGCCTCCAACTTGATCGGATTAAGCCGCTCGCGGCCGACTGGAATTAGGTTTTGAGGAGGCGTTGTATCGATCTGTAGCCGGTCAGCCTCAAATTCCGTAAGGGGCAGTCTCACGAATATGGATCTATTAGGTACCATTCCTGGATCTGGTGGTTCAACGCGCTTAACTCTAGGCGAA
>CAYTDR010000984.1:0-3355 GCA_964436185.1 uncultured Candidatus Obscuribacterales bacterium
GGCATCCCCTGGGATGAAGCGGTGAGAGTAGGACCTCTTCTGGGCACCAAGACAGTGCTCAACGAGTTCATCGCCTACATGGACCTGGCAGCTATGTCCAAGGGGGCTGACGCACTATCCGTCAGAACCCAGATGATCACCACCATCGCCCTGTGCGGCTTCGCCAACCTGGGGTCGATCGGTATCAACATTGGTGGTCTGAGCCGCATGGCACCAGAACGCCAGAGTGACATCGCTAAGCTCGGTTTCAAGGCGCTGATCTCAGCTACGATCGCATCATGGCTTACAGCAGCGATTGCTGGCTTAATGATGTGATTCAAAGGACTCGGGACCTCGGCGAGACGTGCACCAGCACGTCCGCCGAGTGCTCCGCCTCGGGGCTTTTCCCGCTTCCGACAAGCCGGATCTTCTACTATAATATAGAGCATATCTACAGACACAGGAAGGCTGTACTAATCTGCCATACAAGCATTTCAGTGAGAACTGACACCACGTCTGCACAACTCGCTAAAATGGATACCGCAGGACGAATGAATCCTTTTGCAGCCGAACGCGCTGCCTATCCGAACCACTACTGACGAAAAGCCGCTGCCAATGAAACTGCGCGAAATTGAAATCTCCGGTTATCGATCCATTCCCGAACTGAGGCTGCTGCTCTCACCGGGTTTGACAGTTGTTGTGGGAGCCAATGGCACCGGCAAAAGCAACATCTATCAATCGATCGCATTGCTGGCATCTGCAGCCAACGGAACCTTTAACCGCAGAATCATGCAAGAGGGCGGTATCCGCTCGATAATTTGGGCTGGTGGCGGCGACAATCGGATTAAACTAGCGGTCCGATTTGAGGATCTCGGCTATGAGATAAGCTTTGGCAGAATACCTATCAGCGAGCGTCCCAATGACTACTCGCCACCGCCGATCACTGACATTGAGCTAGACTTTGATGGCGAGCCATCAGTCGTGGCTTTTGATTGGCTCGCCGATCGAAAGTTCCAAGACACCAATGAGGGATTAACCTTTTTCAGCAATGATCCGGACATCAAAGAAGAACGGATCGAGTTCATTGACGGCAAAAAAAAGTCGATGCTCTTTCAGCGCAAACGTGGCATTCTCGAAGGACGCGACATAAATGGCCGGCGCTACAACGCCATGGCCGAGTTTGGTGGCAATGAATCGGCGCTCGCCGAGCTGGTCGAACCAAAGAATTATCCGGAGTTGCATGTACTGCGCAACCGGTTTATGAAATGGCGTTTTTATCATGATTTCAGAACAGACTTCGACTCACCTATCAGGCAGCCTCAAATAGCCACCATGACGTCAGTGGTAAACAACGATGGAACCGATCTGATACCGGCACTTGCCACCATCGAAGCTCTGGGGGACCGCGACCGACTACGTTCTGCGTTCCAGCAGGCTTTCCCAGGGCACACCTACATGTTTCACATGGAGGACGGTGACATGACCTTCCGAGCTTCCGTTCCTGGTCTACATCGCCCTCTGACTATGCTGGAACTGTCTGATGGAACGGTGCAGTATCTTTGTCTACTTGCTGCTTTGCTCTCGCCTCGTCCAGCACCGCTAACGGTGCTAAACGAACCAGAAACAAGCATTCATCCCAATCTATACAAGCCAATTGCGGATTTGATCTTAGATGCTTCGAAGTTTTCTCAAATTTTCATGACTACTCATGCTCACGAACTCGCTGATTACATCAAGAGAAAAGGCACCAACGCACAAGTGATAGAGCTAGTAAAAGAAGAGGGTGCAACCAGAGTTCGAGGAAGCAACAGGCTTGCCAAATACGGAAATGCTTTCACCTGCGAGGATTAGGAAACTGGCACTTTCAGACTTCCAAATTGAAAATTACCGTTCCGTAAAGAAAGTTTGGCTCAAGCTGCAACGGATGAACGTCATCGTAGGGCCTAACGGCGTAGGCAAAAGCAATCTGTACAGAGCCATGTTTCTTTTGGCATCAACAGCCAGCGGACGATTTGCTCACAACCTCGCACAGGAAGGTAGCATCCAGTCTGCTTTGTGGTCAGGGCGCATGGGAAAGGTTGAAAAGAAAGAGCGAGACATACGCTTATCAATCAAAATCGACGACTTGCAATATGACCTTCACTGCGGAAGAGTCGCCTTATCTGAACAGGACAGTGAAGCGACCCTTTTCGGGCTTGATCCCGAGATCAAGAAAGAAGAGGTCACTTTACTGAAAAATAGTAAGCAGACCCTGATGCTGAAAAGAGCAGGAGCGGCGATACAGATTCGCGATGCAAGCGGAGAATTCATCGATTATTCCACGCGAGTTCCTCGCAATGAGTCTGTGCTCACAGGGCTTCGCGATCCATACAGATTCCCTCGATTGGCTGCACTCAGGCAAGAACTCCTCTCCTGGAGGTTCTACCATCACTTCCGCACGGACAACGAGTCCCCTCTGCGCAAGCCACAACTGGCGGTATCAACTGATGTGATGGCAGAGGACGGTAGCGACTTCGTCGCTGCATTGGCGACCATCTACGAAGTGGGTGATAGAAGCGGGCTGGTAAGCAGCCTGAATGATGCTTTTCCAGGAGCTCGCCTTGATTTTCAGCCTTACAATCAAAGACTTAAATTGCGGCTGCGCATGCCCGAGTTCAGCCGACCATTTGAAGCGTTCGAGCTCTCTGATGGAACCTTGCAGTATCTCTGTTTGCTGACCGCAATTTATAGTTTACGCGCACCTACCTTGCTGGCCATCAACGAACCTGAAACGAGCATTCATCCCAGCCTCTTCGAACCGCTGGCACGACTGCTTGTGCAGGCTTCGGAGCATTCGCAGATCTGGATTACAACCCATTCTCGCGAGTTAGCAGATCACATTCTCGAGCTAGGCGGATATTCATCGTTGGAGCTGAAGAAAGTAGAGGGGCAAACCAAGCTTGTTCACGACGGTCTTGGTGGATATAAACACGATGATGACGACGATAGCGTCGAGTAAATCATCGATTCAGTTCCGACCAGCAAACGCGGCAAAAACTTGCAGTTGGGATATTTCAGAATATTAGCCACCATTAACCTTGCACAGGTTCAATATTAGGATATTGCGCCTAAAATTTGTGTGCCGGACACTCCGTTGAGTGAACGGATCGCGGATAAACCAGTTGCCGCAGGGAATTCCGGTTTTTCTTGCAGAAAAACTTTGTCTTGGAGTTCAAAGTTCGGTGGACGTATTGTGAGTTATCACAAATCACCTCAATCTCTGCGAGACAATCACAGCCAAAACACCGCACCGCTCTCCTATTCACGCCAAAATGCTCGCACTAAACGCGAAGACTGGCACCTTGTTGTCTTAGAAACATCGCCGGCACAACACAGT
>CAYTDR010000985.1:0-1376 GCA_964436185.1 uncultured Candidatus Obscuribacterales bacterium
AGCAGTTGACGCCTGTCAGAAGATCAAGGAAAACCTGCGCAAAGTAGCAGCAGAGTATTTCGCTTCTCGTGAGATTGGCATTGGCTCTTATTCAGAGCAAATAGAGTTCGCCGATGGACATGTCTTCGATCGGCGTCGACCGCACAATCGCCTCTCCTTTGTGGACCTTGTCGGAATGGCCTATCGCACACGAGTGTCTCTCGGCGAGCGCGGCTACTATGCCACCAAGGGTATCGACTTTGACTGGAGCGTGGGCAAAGGTCAGCCGTTCCTCTATTACACGATGGGCACTGCTGTTTCAGAGGTGTGCATCGATCGCTTCACCGGCGACATGACAGTTGAACGAATAGACATTCTGATGGACATCGGTAAGTCGATAAATCCCGGCATCAACAGAGGACAGATTATTGGCGCCTTCGTGCAGGGTATGGGGTGGCTGACAAACGAGGAGCTGAAGTACACCGACAAGGGTGCTTTGCTCAATCATTCACCGACGACCTACAAGATTCCCAACATCCATGATGTGCCGGAACTACTCTTCGTCAACACGCTGGACCACTACAACCCGCCAAACGTTCGTGGCACAAAAGCTGTGGGAGAACCTCCTCTTGTTCTGGCAGTCTCCGTTTGGACGGCAATAAAGCATGCGCTTTCTTTCGTATCAAGCAAAGAACTGCCCTGCTTGTCGGTTCCCGCCACTAATGAAGAAATATTGGGTCGATTAATGTACTACGATTCGCTCGAAAACAGTGAGAGAAACGGCAAGACAGCAGTCTGGACGGGTGATGGCAATGGCAGCCATTTCTTGAACGATATTGGCATAAAAATACCTACCATCAAGCACGGAAACCTCCGAACGATGAGCGCTTCCGTAGCGCAAGCGTATTCGGGAGCACGGGTAAAAGGCGTGAATGTGAAAACGGAAGAGGCACGTGCGTAGACCCAGGATGGCGAGTCGTGCTTGAGTACACAGACAAACTCCGGGCGCTTCTTGCCGACAACGAGCCGTTCGTCGCAGTCACCATTGTACACACCATAGGCAGTGTCCCGCAAAGTGCCGGCAGCAAAATGCTCGTAACTCGAGAGGGGCTCCATTATGGAACGGTGGGTGGCGGCAAGGTAGAAAAACGAGCTATCGAGGAGGCTCAACGGCTTCTCAACTCTGATCCGGGAAGCCCCATCGTATCTGCATGTTCGAAGGATGACGAAACGCACGAAGAAGCTGCGGTGGAGGGAAACACCAACTACTCCACGAGCGGTAATAGTGAATCTCTCCTGGCGGCAAACAGTACGTGCAATGACACCGTGAGCAATATCACTTCAAGACAAACGCTTGCGGACCAACAAGACCATTCAGCAGCAAAGTCCGCATGCGG
>CAYTDR010000985.1:1476-3353 GCA_964436185.1 uncultured Candidatus Obscuribacterales bacterium
CAAGACAAACGCTTGCGGACCAACAAGACCATTCAGCAGCAAAGTCCGCATGCGGGCAGCGAGTTAGAGTAGGTGAAGACAAAACCCTCTTTGTCGATTGGCGATTAGACAAGGACGTCGGTATGACCTGCGGTGGCTCGGTAAAACTCTTCTTTGAGCTCTTCAACACCGAGGTTTGGAACATCGTCGTGTTCGGTGCGGGACACTGCAGCAACTCCTTGATCGACATATTGTCCAAACTCGACTGCCGCATAACTTGCTACGATAGCCGCAAGGAATGGCTGGACAGGCTGACCAAGTCATCGAGAGTGCAACCGATCTGTGTTGAGTCCCTGCCCGATGTGGTACCTTCCATTCCGCCTGGATCGTTCGTGATACTCATGACCATGGGTCACACCACAGACAAACCGATCCTTCTCGAGATCTTGAGGAGATGGGAGATACAGTCATTTCCATACCTGGGAGTAATTGGAAGCAAAGCCAAGGCTGCCAGGCTCAAAAAAGACATTCAGGAAGCTGGACTGTCGGCGGAGAAAGAAAAGCTATTTATCTGCCCGATGGGTTTGCCACTGGGCAATAACCACCCACACGAGATTGCAATCAGCATCATCGGACAGCTACTGGAAGTTCGCGATCGCCTGAGCTAATCGTACTAATCAGATTTTGAACGGCACGAATCAGGCGTTCGACTCCGCGCGCCACCAGTCAAAATACCGCAGATTCAAGTCGCAATTAGTCGCTTGGATATTGCCGCGTATCGTTGGACGCATGGAGGGAGACGAATGTGCGTCAACCTCGACAGAGTGGCACTTTAGCTATATTGTCAAGCGTCATTTATTGTCACAAATGCCGTTACGTATATGTATTTCAATACACGTACGAGAGTAGCCTCGAAATATCTTTTGGCCATTTTCCGGGAACTTGAACTAGACAATCATTCGCCACACCCAACAACTCGAATTCGAACATCGCTGTGGCGATTGTTGTCTTTTAGCTGTTGCGAAATCCCCGGACGACTTACCAGTCACCAATTTCACAAAGGACTAGCAAATGAAGCGTTTCCTACTGATCGCGCTGATGGCTGTTCCGGTCTTCGGTATCACCATGTTTCTCGCCAGCCTGGTCCCCGGTTTCGACAAGGTGGACGTGAAGGTCACCGGCAGCGCCTGGTACGTCCTGCTCGGCAGCATCCTGGTCTCGTACATGGGGCTGAAAGCGGCGGCGCACACCATCTTCGATCGCTTCGGCCAGTCGAAGATCCTCGCCTTCGTCTGCCGCGCGCTCGGCTTCGCCTTCGTGCTGCCGTTCTCGTTCTTCGTGGCCTCCCTGGTGTACTCGAGCAGTGTCGTCATCACGGAGCCTCTGGCGGCTTTCGCGATCGCGGTTGCGCTCGGTGTGGCGTCGGCGACCAGCGACGAGCTGGAAAAGCGCTTTTTGCCCAAGCCCAAGCTGAGCTAATCATCCCGCAGTTGAAGCCCATCATGGGGAGGACACAATGAAACAAATCGTGCAACAACTCGACGCCATCCTGGCGCAACCGGAAATTGACCTGGCGGCAATCGCCGACAGTGGCGTCGTTGACGACCTCAGGACTCGCTACCAGCAGTCACTGGCACAAGCGCGGAGACTGCGGTCGTTGGTGGGACTGGCGGCTGCGCCATTCGATGAGCAGAATGCGCATGCAACCTTAGGGCTCGCCTTCGCGCATTCGGCACAGGCGCTCGTTCTTCTGGCGCATCTGCCTTGCTCGTACTGCTCGGGCACGGACAACAGCGCTCAGGGCCAAGCCAGAAGCAATGCCTACCTGGCCCTCACCCGCTTCTAGGCAACGTCGAAGAAGTTGATCGACGTGGTGCTCAGCGCGATGTACATGCCGG
>CAYTDR010000986.1:0-3352 GCA_964436185.1 uncultured Candidatus Obscuribacterales bacterium
TTTTCAGCGGCTTTGCTTACCCAAAGATACGACTTTTGAGCATTCTTCGAAACGCCAATTCCCTGGTCGTACATCATTCCAAGTTGGAACTGTGCTTGTCTTTCACCATTGTTTGCTGAAAGGATGAACCATTTGAGAGCTTCCTGGATGTTCGTTCTTACGCCGATGCCATCAAAGTAGATGGTTGCCAGGGTCATCTGTGCCTCACTGTCACCTGCGTTTGCTCCTTTTCGAATCAGTCTCAAACCTTCTTGCGGGTTTGCTTGCAGCCCCAGTCCCAGCAAAGTCATCCTACCTAACTTGCCAAAGGCGGTCGGCTCACCAACATCGGCAGCTTTCCTGTAGAGTTGGAGCGCCTTTTTGTAATCTTTACGGACTCCAAGGCCGTTCTCGTACATGTGACCTAGCTTGCACTGCGAGGGCATGTCTCCCTGTGCTGCGGCCTTCTCTAGCCACTTCAACGCTTTGGGATAATCGATCTTGATGTACGAGCCGGTAAGATAGCAAGTTCCTACATTGAACTGAGCGATTGGATGACCGCGAATGGCAGCCTTGAATTCCCATTTGAACGCCTCGGCTTCGTCTCTTGGAACGCCAAGTCCGTCTTGGTACAAAACGCCAATGTTATTCATCGCCTCAGCATCCCCCTGGTCAGCCGCCTTGCGAAGGTATTTCATTGCTTTGCCGTAATCCTGCTCGACTCCATGGCCTTTAAAATACAAGATACCGATTTTTGCCGTTGCCATCGAGTCGCCCTGCTCGGCAGCTTTTGTGAAATAGTCGAGAGCCAGAGTGCGATTCTGTGGTACTCCTGCTCGTTTATACCAGTGGAGTAGACCAATGTTGTATTTTGCATTGGGACTGTTGTACTTCTTGTCTGCCTGCATATAGAGCTCGAGGGAGTGCTTGTATTTCTTCTCCTCAAAGGCGTTGAAGGCTTTCCTTAAGAGTTGCTCTTTGTCTTCGTATGTAGCTCTTGGATTGTTAGATTTTTCCGTGGTAGCAGATAAGGTGCCTGAGATTGTAGAGTTGGCAGTGTTTATACTGGAAAAGAGAAGAGGTCTCAATGAAATGACACCGACAAGACCAACTACCACTGCCACCAGAGTGATCGCTCCAGTCTTCTTTTTCGTGCCGGACAAGCTGGCAGTATCACCTTGCAAGACTGCCTCTGAAACCTTTTGCCCGACAGCTTTTCGCAGCTCTACTGCAGCTGATGAATTGCCATTGAGATCTGCGTCCTCTGCTTCCTTACTGTCCTCATCAATTGTGCGAGTTAACTCCAACTCCTCTCGCAAAGCTTGACCCAAATCAGCAATATTTTGAAAACGAGCGTCCTTGTTTTTTTCCAAGCCGCGTCGCAGAATTGTCTCCAGCGTGCCGGAGAAATCGAGTCCGGAGACATCTACCAGACGTGGCGCAGGTTGATTGGCATGTTTGTCCAGTGTTTCAAGAATGGTATCACCGACGAACGGAGGCTGCCCTGCAAGCATCTCGAAGAGAACACAGGCTGTCCCGTATACCTCCGACCTTGCATCATACTGCCCTCCTAGTACCGTATCCGGTGCCATATAGGTAGGAGTGCCAACCAAGGTCAGCCCTTGAAACTCGGCAGAATGAGCCTTCTCCTTTATCATGGCGACGCCGAAGTCTATCAAGCGAACATCTTCTTCATTGCCATTAACCAGTATTATATTGCCTGGCTTGATATCTCGATGAAAAATGTCATGGAGGTGGGCATAGCTGAGCGCGTCGCACACTCTTCCGATGATGGAGATGGCTTTGTATACGTCAACTGGCGCATGTTCAGCAATGTACTGTTCAAGGTCGACTCCTGGTGCATATTCCATAACCATATATGGCGTGTCGTTGCTGGTAATTCCGAAATCGAGCACCGTGATGATACCAGGATGGTTCAGTTTGCTCGTCGCCTTAGCTTCTCGCTGAAAATTAATTCGCTGTTCAACAGACAGCTCGAAGAGGATCTTAACAGCCACTTTCTTCTTCAAAAGTTTATCGCGGCACAGGTAGACTCTTCCAACCGCACCGCTGCCCAGCTCACTTAGCAGCTCATACCTTTCTGTCGGAAACATGTCCGGATCGAGTTCGACGCTTGATTCGCTTTCACCGTCCGATATCGTATCGGTGTAGACCTCATTGTCCGTATCATGCGATTGTGCTGATTTTTGAGCTTTCTCTAATTCGGGGAAATCGCAAGCACACTGCCCGGCGCTGAAAACAAACTGCGTGAGTGAACCTTGCTTGCGCGAGCCGATCGGTTTTTTGCATGCAGTGCAAATTTTGATCGCTTCGGTTTCAATTTTCTCGAGTGAATTGCCTTCCTGGCAGCGACAAACACCCAGGAATTGTGTTATAAATCCGCCGCTTGAAGTCTCGAGCGGTTTTCGACAAATTGGACAGATTGAAGTTACTTCGCTCATGTGTTTGTTATGCCCAGGAGCTCTTATTTCGTTCAGTCGGGTATCTTGTGTCGGCATATGCGACAGCGCCCAGATAAACTTGGATCTCTGCTTTCTGATCGGCTTGCAAAAATTATCTTCCTACGATCGGTCTGGCAAGACCGATCGTAGGAAGAATAGAAGCTCGAGAAGTGTGCTGAATCGTCAGTAAACCTGCGACTAACCATTCCGATCATCAACAATGATCCGACTACCAGTCCGCTAAATATGCGCCGCGGGCTGCTTTCCAGGAATATTAATGACCGCGCCCTTTGATTTGTATGCATGTTCCTTACTGAACATAACATGAAAAAAGGCTCCGCCCTCCTTCGTTGATGAGCAGTCAAAAAGAGTGTTTTTCTAGGATCGGATTCGACTCTGGAGAATCCTCAGATCGCATCCGAAGATTTCATGATTAATCGTGCATTCTGGCTGTAGAGGTGGGTTGATCCTCACAGCTTTTCAGACCAAGATTGTTGCTATGATGACGCGCTTCAACATACCGCTATCCGCTTCTGGACTGCCGCTCGCTGATGACGAGCGTCTTGAATTTTGTCGCAAAGAATTCTATCTGCTATGTCCGTCAGAGGCATCCTGCAGAGACCTTCTCCTTCAGCATATGTTTCCGAATGGTGCAAAATGCCGTTGCGGGTGCACAAAAATAAGAAGACAGTCCGGCTCGAGATCATTCGAATGTTGTGAGTGCAAGACTATCACGTGGTTCACTGTCGGCACGATTTTTGAAGGACTGCACAAATTATTGCCGCGATTGCTTTACATCCTACTGACGGAAAATGGCGTGAACGTTAGCGTCTTAGAGTTTGCAAGAATAGCCAATATAGACCCCAATACCGCCCGCAAAATTTTCGGACAGGTCACTACTGTTATCGAGC
>CAYTDR010000987.1:0-3349 GCA_964436185.1 uncultured Candidatus Obscuribacterales bacterium
GGCTGATCTGTCGAGGGCGTTGAGGGAGTGCCAAAGCAGTCCGACTGTGGCAAGCTGGCAAAATATCGGCAAGCAGAGCAAAGCCAGGATTTGCTGTCTTATTTTCACTTGTCAGTGGAAACCTCCACGCCCATCCAGCGATAAGTTTACTCTGTCCCAAACAGGGGTGTCGTATAAAGTCAGCAGCGACAATCAACTGGCAGTATGAGGCAAAACGCTCAAAGGCAGACACCGATGCACTTTTGCAATCTTTCCAACTCCCTGGTTCTACCGGTCTATACCGGTCTTCGTGCCTACCGTCCAGCACAGGCCAGTTTAAAGTTAACCTATAGTGGGGAAATGTAAGATGTTTGTACCTCTGTTCGGTCTGATGCGAGACATCCATAGCGTCCAATGTCCAAAATTCTAATCGTCGATGATGATATCGGGCTCTGCGATGCTGTTTCCAGCACACTAATTTCGTGCGGTTTTGTGGTCGATCAGGCGAACGACCCGCTGGAAGCACAAGAGATGCTGTTTGGATTTACCTACGATCTGATCATTCTCGACTGGATGATGCCGCACTCGACAGGTCTCGAGTTCCTCGGCAAGATTCGCGCAACCGGTCTGCAGACGCCTGTAATCATGCTTACAGGCATGAACTCGATTGACAATAAAGCAGAGGGTTTTGATACCGGGGCAGATGATTATCTGACTAAACCATTTCATATGAGGGAACTGCTTGCCAGGGTTCGAGCTGTATTGCGCAGACCCACGGCGACGCAAGAATCCGCAGTCACTTTGTCCGGCTTGACCCTCGATACGAGAACAAAAGAGGTGCATTTTAACGATAAGACGATCAAGGTGACGAGGCAGGAATACTTATTGCTGGAATTTCTCATGCGCAATCCAGGACAGGTTTTTCCTCAAGAGGTTCTAGTCGAGAGAGCCTGGTCATCGCTGTCGGAGTCGTCTCCGGACACAGTGCGTGTGCATATGTCCCGATTGAGAAAGAAGCTCAAGGAGCATACCGACACCTCTCCGATAGAGACCGTTCACGGGCTTGGATACAAATTTGTGATTGACCAGAACTCATGACCGAAGGGCGCTAAACTGAAATGAGGGCGATGTCTGACCTTTAAGGGAGTAAGCGTTTGAGGCAACTTCAGAAGCGATCATGAATGATGCGAAGATGTACATCGACTGCCATTCTCGTTTTGTTTTGTCTTTTCTCGTCACTGAAAGCAAGTCCAGCCGCAACTGCTACGAGTTGGCGGACAATCAGTCGTGAAGCACGAATTGCACTGTATGAGAAACGATACAACGATGCAATTGGCGGATATCAGAACGCCATCAGCGCACTTCCGTCAGGAAACCAGTTTTATGATATCCGGCTCGATTTGATGCTCGAGATCGCCGAGACTTACCGCATTTGTGGACAGCTTCCGCAATGCGAATACATTCTCGGTCAGGTGGAGAAGGACTTAGAGAAGGGCATCGCCCTTGACTCCACCCTCGGTGCCCGTTTCTGGCGTCGGAAATCGGACCTTCACTGGAATCGGAATCAAATTCGCGAGTCATGCAAAGCCTATGAACAAGTGGTGATAGCACTCAAGAAAGACTTTCCTGCAGAATCCAGGCACTTCATGAGTGCTTCCGGAGGCCTGGTCAAAAAGCTCACCGCTGACAAACATTTCGACATCTTTATTCAGTACATGCACAACTTTCTCGAGCATATTCCCGAAAACAGCAGAACAACCGAAACTTTGGAGCAGATCTATGGGAAGGACCTGGTGCAGGTACGACTAGCCATCGAAGAACAGATCACTAACGGTGATCTCGCGACGGCAAAACGGTTGCTCATGGGCCTGCGGGATGTCAACAGGAAGAGAGTTAAGCTTGGTTACCTGTGGTCAGTGTGGCTTCATCACTGTATCGACAGGAAAGAAACAAGGCTCCTGAAAGGGGTTGACGCCGAGTTGCTAGAGCTGATTGGGTACTATGGTAAAGAAAGACGCCTTCATCAGAAGGTGTTGTGTCATTTGGCGCTTGAGCGCCTGTATTTCGAGAAGTACCAGCCGGAAAAGCAGGACAAGCAAATGGCTGAGCTCTCAGCGACGATCACTCAGTTGGGGAATGAGGCCACCAGCAAAGAAAGAGTTGCGCTGGTCGAGTCTTACTCTAGACCGGCAGCGGAAGAGGTGATTAGAGATCCATGCAGCGCCAAAGCTCGACATTTGCTCGAGAATATTGTGCAGATAACGCCGATGCCACCTACGAGGATTGCGCAAGACGACCGCGACTATTACTGCGTGCAACATGGCTCGAGCAGAACTCGACTGATGAGGCTCCTGATCAGGTTGGGCGAAATTGAGGAAGCTGAGCGGATTCTTGCCACTCTTGACGAGAGCGCATTCCACGTCTGGAAGGTGGGATATCTGAGGCGGGCGAGAAAGCACGTGGATTTCGCCATGGCATACATATCTCGAAAACAACTGGATAAAGCTGAGGAGCACCTAAAGCGAGCGGAAATAGACTCGCGAGCAGATATCGAACACTGGAGAAAGTTCCCAGGTTTCAAGGGCAGGAAGTTTAGTTTTGATAGTGCACGTGAGGAAGCCGAGAGAGCGGACGTGGCCAGAGGGATGAAACTGGCATGGGAAACCCTACGAGCCGCCAAGGGTTTGCCTTAGTGCGTGTAAATAGCTGATCGAGGAGTTCCACGATTTAAGGAGGTACGGAGGAAACGCGTCGTCGATGTTGCTATAAGTTTCATCCCTGCGCACCCCAATCAATTGCAAATCGTTGAACGGCAACGAACTGATTCGCGATTGGGAGTATGCTGCGACGTCAGTTGCGGTACGGGAACGTTGTCCTCGATGAGTATTGGTACACGCTATTTCTTGTCTCGCAATTCCTTGAGGCGCATTTCGAGTCGTTTTTCGGAGCCCGGATACTTCCTGCGTTTGTTTACGGCGTCCCGAGCAGTGGCACGATCTTTCTGCGAGTCTTTCAGTAGTTCATAAACTCCGTCGAAGAGAACCTTCTCCACGAGCAGGTCATATTCCGGAGTGCTCCTAATTGTTTGCGTATCGTCAAGAATCTGACTTAACAACTCTTTCCTTGCAGGAGTGTTCTTCCCTGCGGAATTGAGCCAGGCCCCGATGAGCTGATCGGCACTCTTGCGCATATCGGCATCGGTGCTCTGCAGAACAGTTACAGCGGTCTGCATTGCCAGCTTTTCGCACCATGGTTGATTACCTTGCTGCAGCCCCGCGATCATTTTCATTCGCACTGAATCTGGTGCCAACGCCAGGAATCGTTCCAGCGCCTTTACCCGATCTCGCTCTCTTTCTTCTGCACTGCCAAC
>CAYTDR010000988.1:0-3344 GCA_964436185.1 uncultured Candidatus Obscuribacterales bacterium
ACGCGAAGAGGCTGTGGACATCTTGAAAGAAGTACTGGACCAATCGAAAAGCCTGCAGAGAAAGGAAGAGGCCGAACGTGGTCTTGCGGGAACGCTGTTTCAGATGAATCGGTATGGCGAGGCAGAGCATTTTTTTGAACGAGCTCTCCCTCAGAGATTTATGACGAACAATAGCAAAACTGCAACGCTCGGTAGGCAATTGTATAAAACTGGTCTGTTTCAATGTTATTGGCATCAGAAAAAATTCGACAAGGCGATGAAGTTCCTTGACCAAATTTTGTCTGAGTCGGCTAATTCTACCCAATTCCAGTTTCTTCTCGAAATAGGGGATCTAATCAGGACGAGGAGCCAACCTGATGCCGAAAAGGTTTTTCGGAAGGCTCTGCAAATGTGTGACAAACTTCAACTTGAAGATGGCAGGAAAGTAACGGTCACGGGAAGACTTCTGGCTGTTCTTCTTCACCAGAAGAAGATGCAAGAAGCTCGACCAATAGCTCTGCGACAGCTCAGATTAATTGAGCCGAGCAAAGACAAAACGAAAGTCCCTCAGTTAGCTCATAATCTGGTCGACCTGGGCAGTGCGTTCAACACACTTAAAATGACTGCTGAAGCGAAGCAGTGCCAAAGTCTGGCTCTAGCTAGCCTGGATGAAAAACCTCCCGGAAATCTTGAGGAACACGGAAGCGTCTTGCAGCAGTTGGCGTTGAACTATAGACTGCTTGGCATGACCAAGGAATGGCGGAATTCGCTCGAAAGAGTTGAAGCGCTTTTTCTAAGTAGCAAGTCTACCAAGGCCGTGGACACGTTAATCTGGGTTGGTGAAGAATTTGCCAAAGCCCACATGTATGAACGGTCTCAGGATACATTTTGCAAGGCGCTCGCATGTTACAAAAAGCAGGCACGACCGGAGGAGTATCAACACTATTCAATTCTAATGGGACTTACGTATGCATACTTTGCGTGTGGAAATTTCGGCGAAGCAGAGCGTTTATTAGATGAACCACCAAATCTGGTGGACGAAGAAAGGCGCCTGGCGTTTACAATGCGAAAGATCGTGAACTATATGTATATGTTCAAAATAAAAGAGTGCGAAACGCTGATCGCAACATTGCCACCGGGATCTGACAAATCGCTCTACCAGGGCATTTGCGCTCTCGCTTCAGGAAAGTATGCTGTTGCGCATCGGTTGCTTGCTGACTGTTCGAAACAGACTCCACGAGAATACAAACACTTGGGTTATGGACCGTTTTTCATACGGGCGGTATGTTCGCACTTACAGGGAAAAGAGAATGAGTCATACAAATTTCATTGTGATGCCATGGCTTATCGACCTCATATGACCAATCACGAACTCGTAGTCGTCCTGCTAGTCTTCGCCAATCAGCTAGAATGCTCGGGCAGGTCGAACGATGCTGCAAATATGTTGCAGGAGGCAGCAAAATGCAAAATATCTGATTTTGAGCGAAGGGCGTTACCGGCGATTAACCTCAACTACTATGTTGAGCTTTTTCGGCGAGCCAAAAGGCCAATCGAGGCTGAACGGTTGATTAACTACGGCAAGAAGATTGGCATCCTGGGCGATGTTCATTCTCCAAAGCGATAGGAATGTCAATTCCCGCCGGACTATCAGTCTGCGTTTTACTTTGCGCAAACGTTGCGCAGTCGGCAACCGCATGCGGTGCTATCTTCTCCGGCAATACCGCTGGTAGAGTCAGATCCTTTCAGTCGGTCTGCATTTTACCGAGCGTGAAGATTGCGCTGAAGAAAGTCTGCAACCGCATGTGGTGCTATCTTCTCCGGCAATACCGCAGGTAGAATCAGATCCTTCAGCCGGCCTGCATTCTACCGAGCGTGAAGATTGCGCTGAAGAAGAGTCTGCAGCAACGTGCGATGCTATGCCTCCCGGCAATGCAGCAGAATGAGAAAGAAATCGTTCCTTCAGTTTTCGTTCAACTCTTATGTGAGTAGTTTCTATTCAGCATCCAGAATCTTCATCTGCGCATCAATGCTGGCGATCTGGTTCTCGATGTCGGCAAGTATGGCTTCCTGCTCTTGCACCTTTTCCTTTGGCGCCTTGCTGCGGAAGTTGACGTTGTCGAGCATGCCTTTTACTTTGGCGAACTCTTTTGCTTTCGCTTCTTTGCGTTCTTTTAGCTTGTCTCGAGTCTTGCTCACGTCGATGAGTTTCTCGAGCGGCACGACCACCTTGGTGCTGGAAACAATCTCAAAGGCAGCTTTGCCGGTCGTCTTTGCTTCGCCTTCAACCACTTGCAATGGATTGGCTCTGGCGAGACGTTTGATGATCTCTGCGCTGTTGCTGAGGAATTCGAAGTCGACCTTGTTTTGCACGGCAATCTGCACTTCAGCGTCCAGTTTCGCGGGAACGTCAAATGTCTGCCGAACGTTGCGAATAGCTCTGATTACACGAATCAGGTGCTCGATGCGCGCTTCTGCACCGGTCTCTTCCATGAAGCTGGCGTCTGACCTCGGATATGGTGCAAACATTATTGAAGGCAGCTCTTTGAAGGTTTCACGTTTGGGCAAGTGAGACCATAGCTCTTCAGTGACGAAGGGCATAATCGGGTGCAATGCTCGCATCAATCCTTCGAATATGAAGTAAAGGACGTTGCGAGTTTGATCCTGTTCTGCGGCCGCCTGGCTTTCCTTGCTCGTTTCGGCGGATTCTTCCTGGCTTTCGGTTTCGCTTCCAGACTGAATTTTCGAAATCTCGACATACCAGTCACAGAAATGATCCCAGATGAACTCATACAACTCTCTGGCAGCGACATCGAAGTCATAGTTGTTGAAACCAGACTGCAGTTTGTCGAGAAGCGAATTGTATTTAAAGAGGATCCACTGATCGGCGATGGTGAGATGCTCGCGCTGGATCGGTTTGGGTGTGTAGTCCTTCAGTTGAGTGAGGACGAATCTGCCGGCGTTCCAGAGTTTGTTGACGAACTTCTTATACTCTTCCAGTTTCTCTTTGCGGAAACGGACGTCCTGGTCACCCTTCACACCCATCGAAGTAAACCAGAATCGATTGGCATCGGCGCCATATAAATCGATCATCTCGAGCGGATCGACGGCGTTGCCTTTCGACTTGCTCATTCTCTGCCCGTCTTCAGTTTGAATAACGGGATGGATGAGAACGTGTTTGAAAGGAATGGTCTCACAGAGTTTCAGACTCATGAAGATCATGCGTGCCACCCAGAGATTGATGATCTCACGGGCGGTGGAAAGAACAGTTGTCGGATAGAACGTGGCGAATGCGTCAGTCTTCTCCGGCCAACCAAGAGTGGCGAACGGCCAGAGCGCCGAGCTGAACCACGTATCGAGGACGTCCT
>CAYTDR010000989.1:0-3341 GCA_964436185.1 uncultured Candidatus Obscuribacterales bacterium
AAAGCGGCAAAGTCAGCAAAGAAATGTCCGCACCACGATACAAGAGTGAAACAATTCGCCCCCATAATTCAAATCGAAAGACGCAATCGCACCAGCGGCGGTGTCTCCAGCACGTTCTGCGTTTGGTGGATATTTGTGGGGATTCTATGACTATTAATTCAACTGAAAGTATGCAAGCGTATGAAATGCCTATGGGGTACGATCGAAGCGACGACATGAAAAATCCTGGTGAGACGGTCCAGAGAGAGAGCTCCGGACGTCTTATGGATGAGGTCCTCGATCAGCTGCTTCAGCCCAAAGAGGACGACCAGACTCAAAGCACTTCCGCGAGTTCGCAAGAAAATTTTCAACCTGAGGAAGAAGATGATCCCGAAGTTGAAGCGGCACCAGAGGACGTCGTCGAAGTGCAGGCGCAAAAAGATAACGGACTGAATCCAAAGTTCAAAGATGTGAGTCTTGAAAAACTCATGGAGCTGGCTCGGAGATCAGAAAATCTGAATGAGGGCAAAGAGCTCTACGAAGAGGTAATCAAACGCCATGATCTGGTCTTCAACAAGGATGCCGTAAAGCAATCGAAAGAGTCGATAGCGATTCTCACCAGAGCACTGCAAGAAGGAAAGGGCATCGTCCGCGGTGCAGATGGTCGACCAGCGATTGCGGACGAGCCTCTCAACAACGAAACTAGATTTGCGTTCCACACCGCCGTCGTAAGAGATTTGCAATTCATGTCAGAACAAGTGGCCGTTCGGCAGGAGTTCGCCATGTTTATGCGGCACCACAAGCAATTCAAAGACTCAGAGAGGCTCACTCTAGAGGCACGTGAGCGCGCTGACGCTCTGCCAATTGATGAGATGAAGCTGGAGATCAAACAGCTAGCCAAAGACGTGCTTATGGAGCCGAACGCCGAAAAACGTCAGATGATGCAGGCGGCGGCATTGTTCCTCAATGGAGACAACTCCGACAATGGAGCAATCAAGCTCCCTATCAACACACGAAAAGTTCTTGCTCAGCTTTATCTAGGAACTGAAGTGACCGTCAAGGATGGTGTGGCGAAAGTCGAGTTCGGCAAGAACAGCGGTTTCAAACCGGACAAAGCCTTTGAAGTCTCGAAAGAGGTGCGTGAAAAGACACAGGAAATACTGGGCTTCGATCCGCTGGCGCCCGAACATCAAGCACGAAATCCGCATGCTGCCGCACTCTTCGGAGCCAATCTAGAAATATTTGCTAACCCGCAAAAGTTCGACCTTTTCCGTCTCGTCGACGCAAACCAGGTTGAATCAATCACGAAAGAGCTGCGCAGCTCGAGTGCAGCAGAAAGCATACTTTTAGATATCGGTGTGGTGGCGTTCGTTGCGCTTACTCTAGCAATGTCGCGCAATGAGCGGGTTGTCGCTGCTGCCGAGCGTGTTTTGGGGAAGTCCGCACCTGCCGTCTCAAAAATCGGTGGCTATGCCATCGCTGGTGCGGGGGCTCCCCTATTACGACACTATGGGTACGAGGCCCTCACCGGGGTACCAGAGACCTGGACCGATTCAGCAGTGCATGTGGTAGGGTCTCTGGCCGCCGCAGAAGTGGGATCGCGAATTCTCGGTCGCGGCTCAATCATCCTGCAAACCGGAGGTCGAACTCCTGCGCCCCTGCTTCGCGAGATGGACAGAGGAACGGCTGCCGCCTGGTATAGCAGTCAGGGATTCGAGACCACTGGAAAGTTTGCCGATTTCCTCGGAGCAAATGGGCTCAGCACGGAGGCCAAGGCCTTCGACGCATTGGCAGCTAACACACCTCTCACTTCTGAAGCAGGTGTTGCTGCCATCGGAGAAGCAGGTCTGGCTCACGCAAAGGTAAGCCAGGTGGCCAGGATTATCGCAAATGATTTCGTTAAATCAGCCACCGGTGCCGGTGCTGACCACGCCAAAGTAGCTCAAATGTTGGGACAGCTGGGTGAAGGTGGCGTGATAACAGTGGGCGACCTGACCCGCTTCATAGAGCGTGATGTAAAGGCGCTTGAAGAGCTGGCCAGGATAACCAGAGAGCTGCCAAATAACACCAGCCTGGCGGCAGCTTTGAGTGGTGTGCCACCGGCAAAAGCATCAACCATAATGGAAACAATTGCGCGAATGGGGTTGAACACTGTCGGCGAAGCGCGCATGGCGCTTGGGAAACCCGTGTCACTAGAACGACTGTTCCCTAAAATTAACGATCTGCTCAAGAACGGCACGATAACCGAAGCGGAGGGACTGTTCAACCTCACTAAACGCGGACCGAACATGTTCGAGGGCCCGGGCTACGATCGACTGATCGGACATTTGACGACTTTCGATCGAGGGGCACTCTTTGCCGGTGATTCACTGGATAGATTGAGGCGAGTGGCAGACCGAGGGGCCATTCAGAGAGTTGTTGGTGAGCAAAGCAATCTGTACGAGCAGATTGGAAGTAGGAAGCTGACCCATGGTGGCAGTGAATGGGCTACCAAACTGCTCGGGACCGGCAGTGCAGCGTTCACCTACAATAGTGTTGTAAGAGCCTGGGACTATCAGAGGCTTACAATCAATCCGGCCACCGGTGCTAAGTACACACCGTGGGAAGCGTTTAAAGAAGCCAATCTTCCCACTATCGAGACAGGCGTGCATCCTTATCTGGACGGGGCTCTTTCCGTTCTGGCCGGCACTCCAGGGCAAGCACTTCTCGGCTCCATGCTCTTCCGCCAGTCGCCACTAACTACTGCGTTTGAGTTTTCGAAGTCTCAAATCCCGGCAAGAAGTCTTATAGGAAACCCTTTCTCCAACTGGTCGAAGTGGGGTACAGGTATCTCGAACAGACCTGGACCCGGGGGTGTTTACTTATTTGGAGAAGTCTTGCTCGATCCGTTCGCGGAAGCGGTGATCAACCAGTCGCCCAAGAAGCGGCAGTACGCTGACCTCCTGAAGGAAAGTCAGAAACCGATTGAGAACGAGCCCCAGAAGGATAAGTAATTATTCTCGTTATTGAACTGGATCAATAGCACCTGATACGGTACCAAAGTTTAACTGGGTTATAGTCACGTGGGGTGACCAAACCGACACAGCAGGGGCCCTCCCTCTTGCCGTGTCGGTTCTTTTTTCGCCTGTGAACCCAGGGTACTGATATTGCGATAGAAAAGTGAAATATTTGCCGAGTAGTCTTTGAGAATCGAAGACTCGGCAAGTTCTGGCTCAAGGCGACGGGCTCAAACTACAGGATCGAGTATAGAGATGGCGATCTACGGGGGGGGATGCTACATGACATTTGCTGATAGCCGACTCGGGGAGAGTGGAAGTTTTGACGACGGTTCGCAGGAATCCTCTACCCTCGACTTCAGGATT
>CAYTDR010000990.1:0-3339 GCA_964436185.1 uncultured Candidatus Obscuribacterales bacterium
CTTCAATTGGGTCGTGGCAAAAGAGCTTGCAGCAGCTCAAGCTGTAACTGGAAATCCAATAAAGGCAGACGAGTCAGGGAGCCGTGTTCGCACTCCGCACAGTCGATGAGAAAAACGACCTCGGTCAAGCGATTACATTTCCGGCGAGCCTCTACTTCGAGTTCCTGGCCGCCCACGATCGAGCATGCCGACATCAGAATTTCTTCGTTCGGCGTGTACCGTTCAGTTTATGAATTGAACTGTCTCTTATTCGCCTTGTTCTCTAGGCGATTTAGTATGGTGAAGTTACTTTGATTCCGCGTAGCGAGGCGGCAAGCCAATGAATGAGAAATCGAGACCAATTGTTTGGAGTATTTCCATTGTAGTAATGGCCGTCAGTCTCTGGATACTCTTGTTCGAGGGCGGAAAAGTTGTTTACGAAACAGCCGAAATGCAATTTTACGTCGCCCCATGGGTTCAGCAGTTGCTTATCTTCATCGGTCTGCAAATACTCTTCTTCATGGGACTGGTGTTAGAGATTGTCATAAAGTCTCGACCAGTTAAACGAACAAAAAGAGACCGGCTGTAGCTCCGATCTCCTTTCGTGGATTAGGGGTTTAGTTACTTGAAGTTGCGATGTAAGCTCCTCCTTTGCGAGTATTTCGAGCTGCGAACAGAGTCCGTGAGGGGTGGGGTTACGGGGAGGACTCTGCGCGAAGTCTGATACCGGCGATGATGTCGGGTTAGATTGATCGGAACCAACTCTGCGTTGCAGAATGTTCCAGTCTCAGGTTAACCTTGCACATCAGATGGAGCTTGGGGCAGTTCGGTCATCTTCTGATCGGAAGCTGCATCATTCTGCGAGGTCACCGAGCTTTTGCCATTCGAGGCTTTACCGTGGAATCCCGAGCCGTGGAATTTACGATGGAAACTTCTCTTGTGGTGGCCACCACCCATACTGCGCGTGAGGAATCTGTGGCGCATTTGTTGTCTTTGTTCAGCCGTCAGTACGGAACTCGCATCGGCAAGGAAGCTAACCCTGCTGTTAGCCAGATCGGCCTTCAGCGAATTAATCTTGGACTGCAAAGATAGAAGTTCGCTCTTGCTCACGTCGCCCTTGGTCAGTTTGTCCTTCAGTTGAGAATGAAGGGACTTGAGTTCTACCACTTTCGGTCCGGACGCCTCTCTGGATGCCATTTTTAGAGAATTAAGGCGCTCTAGTTGGTCGTCGGTCAGGTTGAGTTTCGACTTGAAGCCGCCACCACATTTACCACCAGCACATTGTCCGGAGGGAACCTTCGCAATTGTAGTCGCTCCCGAGTCGTCTGCAGCAAACGCCGATGCAAAGCCGAGTGGCGCAACAATGAGGGCAGCGAGAGTGAGCAGACTGAATTTCTTGATCTTCATTTGTAATTCTCCATTTCTTGAAAGCGACTTTCCAAATCACATGCTTGGAAATCATGTATTCCTATTTCATTGCTTGAACTCGGAACCGGACCGATCGACCAATCTTAGGACCTCATTCGCTCTGGTTCAGACCCTCTTCAGAGCAAGTTGCAACGAACTCAATTTAGATTGAGCGTTCCTCTTCTTACTGTCAGAGGGAAAGAACCGCTAGGAGGGTTCTTAGAAAATCCAGTTAAGAACCCTGCCGACTACGCCGTTGTTATATGGCGAGCAGCCGTTGTTGTTGTAATACTGATTCGAATACTGATTAGCGTAATATCGGCTCTGCTGTTTCAGTTGTCTCTGATATGCTCTTTGAGCTTGTCTATTCCAACGGCTGTTGTTGTTGTAGCTGTTGTTATAACAACCTTGTGCGGATGCTGGTGCAGCTGTGAGTCCTGAAAGACCAGTTACTACCATTCCGAGAGTTGCTAGTGCAATTACTTTCCGTTTCATCAGGTTGCCCTCCATTCGGTTGCCTTACTCTTATAAAGACGGAGGTTCTTTAAAAAGAGTTCAACGGTTTGGTTTAAACGATTCTAATCTTCGGGCGGGAACATGGCACCCCTGGTGATTTAAAAACCTGATAGTCGGTATCCTGATTATTGCACCGTAGTCAGTTAGCCGAAGATTCGGACGGTGACTGTTTCACGATCATTGAAACGGATCCAGTTCTCCTATATATAGGAACAGATCGAACGATACCCTAGTTAGTTGATTTTGCTGAAGATTGGTTTAGGGGAGTATTCGTGAGTGGTAACCAATTCAGCCAGGTACATCTGAACGGACGGACCGACTCCATCCGCTTGAACGACCGAGGTTCACAGACGATCGAAGAAACTGAATTAGAGCGAGAACTCGATCCCCGCGTAGTTCGGGTATAAAACGGCAAGATACTTCTATATATAGGTTTGAGTCTTATTCTTATGCCCGACCAGAAAACGGATATCGATTTTCCTGAAGTATTAGCCCACAGCCCTGGATTCCTCTTCAATAGGGCGGCGCGCATAGTTTCCGTGCTTATTGGAGAGACTCTTGCTCCGTTCGGATTGGTGCCTCAAGAATACGGGCTCTTGCGCATTATTTCTGTCAGTGGACCGATTATGCAGCAGGATTTTGCCGATCAATACAATATTGACCGAACCACAGTGACAGACATAGTCGATGGTCTCGAAGCGCGAGAACTGTTAACTCGATTGAGGAGCAGCGAGGACAGACGCCGCAACATGCTCCATCTCACTCCTTCCGGAAGGAAACTCCTCAGCCGGGCCAGTCGCATGGTCAACAAGAAACAGAAAGAATTTCTCGCACCCTTGACTGAGGAAGAATGGGAATTCATGAGAAGTAGCTTGATCAAACTTCTGGTTGCGAACCCGTCCGGCTCCAAGTGATCAGTAGCGAACTATCGCCGAACGTACGATGGGATGCTTATGTTCTGCCACTGAAGATATGCGTTTCGGCGAAAACTCTAACTTCTTAGAAGCATGGATGACTTGCGGTAATCTACTCGTCAAGCGGCTCTTCGGCTTTCGGATCGTATCATGGGTAGATCGTCAGTAAATGTCATCGAGAATCGTTTCTCGAAGTCGACTCTGATGGTTTCGCTGCCTCCAGAGCGGCTTTCTTTGCCTGGTAGCGCTGCCAACCGCCCTCGAAGAGTTCCCTCATCATCGAAATACCATCCTCTCGTGGACGCCCGTAGTATTCGCGCATTCTGCTCACTTCTCGAAACCCGAGACTTTCATAGAGCGAGATCGCCTTTGAATTGCTAACCCTCACGGTAAGCCCAACGAAATGAGCACCTGGATGTGGTTCGTTTATTACTGATTCCATTAGCTGACGACCTATGCCCATCCCCTGGTAGTGCGGATCAACACCAACATACGCGACCAGGACTTCGTTGAGGAAGCGGTC
>CAYTDR010000991.1:0-3338 GCA_964436185.1 uncultured Candidatus Obscuribacterales bacterium
AAGGCTACGGCAGTTCCCAACCGCTGCTTCTCGTGCAGGTAATCTATCTCCATACCCCATCGCGAGCCATCACCAAAGAACTCCTTGATCGTTTCCGCACGATGGTGCACCGTCAAATAGACATGCTTGAATCCCTGGACGGACAACTGTTCGATAGTCCTCTGGAGCAGCGGCTTTCCTCGCACCGGCAGCAGTGGCTTGGGGCACGTTTCCGTGAGAGGATATAGTCTTCGACCTTCGCCTCCTACCATCAGTACTACTGAAGATTTTCGGTCGGCAGGCTCAGGCAGACCGAGGACATCCACCACTATGCCTTCATGGTCTCGGACTACCGCAAAGCCTTCGGCCACAAACTCCAGACATAACTTATCTGCGTCGTGGTTAGTTCCTTCCATTATCTGCGAAGCAGGCGCGTCGAGCGATTGCCGGTCGAGCATCGCCTTGCGCACGAGGGCATCTGTTATGAAGCCTGCGAATTTTGCTTCATCGTCCACCGCAATTGCAGCATGAAATGGCGATGAGTCTATTACGCGGATGACATCGGATATAGTATCGTCAGGTTTTACTAAGAGCCCTTGCCAACTTTTAGACAACACAAACCGCTCCTCTTGCTCAGCGTCAAACGTTGTACGCGTTCGCTTTGTAGCCCTGCAAATTCTCTTTTTTCAAAAACCAGGCGATAGTCGCCTCGAGCCCGTGGCTGAATCCATCTCTGCCACCGTATTGCGGCTGCCAGCCCAAGATTTCTTTAGCTTTAGTATTGTCGGCCCAAAGTCGATTGACTTCGCTTTTCTCCGGTCTCAGCCGATTCTCGTCGGTGACAATCTCGATATCGGCTCCCATCAGCTCAGCAATCAGGTTGACCGTTTCTCCAATGGAGATTTCGAAATTGCTACCGATGTTGATTACTTCACCGTTCGAATCAGGGCATTCACCTGCAGCAATGAAACCGGCTACGGTATCAAGCACATAATTGAAATCGCGTGTCGGATGCAGGGCACCAAGTTTGATCTGCCGCTTGCCACTGGCGATTTGGATAATGGTGGCAGGAATAATTGCCCGCGCAGATTGCCTTGGTCCATAGGCATTAAATGGTCGAAGAACAGTGACCGGCGTGCCGAAACTGTTGTAGAAAGAAAGTGCGAGCTGGTCGGCACCAATTTTGGTCGCCGAGTACGGTGATTGAGCCTGGAGTGGGTGGTCTTCAGTAATCGGGACGAACTTTGCCGTTCCATACACCTCACTGGTTGACGTATGAACAATCTTCTCCAATTCAAGCTCTCGGGCAGCTTGCAATATGTTGAGAGTGCCCCCGATGTTGGTTTCAACATAAGAGCCAGGCGCCGTGTATGAATAGGGAATGGCAATCAAAGCCGCCAGATGCATGACTGTTTGGCAGCCTCTCATGGCAGACTTCACAGAAAATGGATCTCTCACGTCGCCGGCCACGATCTCGATAGACTCTCGGACCTCGGCGGGGCAGTTCTCCAGATTTCCCCACGTGTTCCAGGAGTTGTAGCAGCCCAGCGCCCGCACAGTGTGGCCTTTTCTGACTAACTGCTCGGTCAAATGAGAGCCGATGAAGCCGTCGGCTCCCGTGACTAGAATTCGGCTTGAGCCAGTGCTAACCATCTTTTAGACCTCTCCACAAAACACAGGCAGATGATATCAAAGTGCTCAAAAATGTAGATGGTTTGGCGCTCATGTTAGCCTTAGCGCGTTCTTTCCTCATCTCCCGCTTTGGTTTGTGCCGGTTCGAATCCGAGCTTTTGAGCAGGTTTCATATAAACGATTTCAAGTCTCTGCCCATTAGTGTTTCGTAAGGGGAGACTGGTTGGGATCGGTTAAACTTGGTTTTACTTATCGTGTTTTTGGATAATTCCGCCCATGCGCATAGTGCTGATATCCGCATCATTTCCGTCTCGCCTCGACGAGGATCCGGTCTTTCCTGCCAGCTTCGAACTCGCCCGAGGTCTAAAAGCTCTCGGACACGAAGTCCTGGTCCTGAGTTTCGATAACTCTGCGCAAGACACACCCTCATACGAAGTCGACATCGATGGGATTCGTGTGTGGAAGAGGGTTTACGACGCAAAACCATATGGAACATTCGTAGGATTGTCCCATCTCGCGGTATCGGCAATGAACTTTGCTCGATCGTGGGACATCTATCACGCTTCAAGGGATGTGGTAGAAGCATTCAAACCAGATGTCATCGAATCACAAGACTTTGACGGGCTGGCCTATCACTTTTTGAGTCAGCGCACAGCACCGGTGGTGGTGCGCACTTACGGTCCTCTGACTAGACTTCTCGAACTGGGAGTCTTGGGCGATTACGGCGACGCCGAAACCGAATTGATTGCAGCGATGGAAACTGCGTGCGTAGCGGGTGCGGACGGCGCAATATCTATCTGCGACAACATAGCAAGATGGTGGGACGAACGTGGTGTCAGGTCGAGAGAACACTTTGAGATTATTCGAACACCACTGACAATGAAGATGCCGGAGACGACAGTCGAAAGAAGTTCAAAATCAAGTGAATTTCCAAAATTATTCTTTTGGGGTCGCGTAGAACGACTCAAAGGTGCAGACTATCTTGTCGAAAGCATGCCCAAGATTCTCGAAAAGTTTCCTAAGGCGAAACTCTTAATCGGCGGACAGGAAACGGCTGAGCGAGGAACGAATTACGCCTACGCTGTTGATATGAGAGAGCGATTGAATGAACTGGGAATTTCCGATCGCGTAGAGTTTCTCGGCTTCATGGAACGGGATGCGATCAAGAAACTCGTCATCGACTCCGATATATGCCTCTTCCCTTCCAGATACGAGACAGCTTGTTACTCCTGCATTGAGGCTATGTCATACGGCGGTTGCTGCCTTGGGGCGCGAGTCGGTGGGCTGCCAGAATATTGCATACACGGAGAAAGCGGATGGATTGTCGATCCTCACGATGCGGCTAGCCTCGCCGAGGGCGTGATTCGTCTTGCATCGGACGACGATCTGCGAAGGAAACTTTCCCAGAACGCACCAGAGCGTGTCGCCAGCTTCTGCTCACCGAAAGTTTGCGCGGAGCAAACTATTGCCGTATACGAAAAAGCTATTTCTGACTTCTCCCACCACAAAGAGAGAAGGACCGAAGCGCTAAGCCACTTCGCGAACCATTTTGGCAAAGCTCTCCGGCACACTCCAAAATTAGTAGATCCCCAGGTCAGATTTGACCAGGGCTATTTAGTTGGGCGTCAACATGGTTACGAGGAAGCCTGCCGTGAGCGTTCTATGTCACTTGGCTCCTCCTTGATTCGACTAGCCAGAGGTGTAAAACGGCAACTATTAACGAGCCG
>CAYTDR010000992.1:0-3335 GCA_964436185.1 uncultured Candidatus Obscuribacterales bacterium
GACGACATCCTCGAGAAGCTGCGTGGCCGCTCGGCCGAAGACATCCACTCGCGCGCCGTCGACATCCTGGTCAGCCGGCTGCGCCGCAAGCTCGAGCCGCTGGACTGCATCCACACGCTGAGCGCGTCGCGCAACGGGCCACCGGAAAAAGTTCCGAAAGCGAAAGAGTTCCTTGACGATCCGTCCTCCAACCTACCGGATGAGAAGAGGGAGTTCGAGCTGGGAATTCTGGTTCTGGAGAAGCCGCTGGCATTAATTGTGGGCGTGCTTCCGGACGAGGTTCAGGGAAAGGTCAATATTCTCAAGGTACCTGCGCAAATTGTCGATACTCTGGAAGAGGGTTCGAGAATCTGGAAACTGGCCCGCTATCTTACAGCGCTGCCTCAAACTACCAAGGGAACAGCCGGTGGGCATCGCATTCCCCGCTTCGATGAAGGCTTAGTAATTGGGCATCTTGGCTTGTGTGCGCGTCTGATCAATGCCTCGTCCAACAAAGAGATCGCATTCTCACCCAAAGCTCTTGCACCGCAGGCAGTGCTGTCCGAGACCGAGAGTGGCGAGCTGCGTTTCAAGCTTGAGGGTCTGGACGAAAATGGAGTCCCGGTTCAAGATCCTGTCTTTTTCCTCGGACCGTCCAGTTGGGTTCTGTCTGACGATGTTTTCTATCCCATTGATCTGGCAGCCCTTCACAAGCTGTTCCAGTTCTTTGACAGCTACGGAGAGATGACCGTCAAGCTCGAGCTTGTACCTAAGTTTCTCACTGAGCTGCCTGTCTTACGCAAGCGCATGTCCGTGCGGCTGGATGAAAGCCAGGCGCCTTTCCCTATCGCCATCACCAGGCCACCACGAGTGGTGATTGGATTGGCAGAAAAGAAAGGAGCCGCAGTCACAAACTCCGAAAACGAGTCAGCGCTCGAATTAATCCTCGGCTTCCGCTATGGTGAGCTCGTCTTGCCCTCGCGCGATGAGACATCAGCCGTGGAGTCGGAAAAATATACACGTACGATCTCATCGACTGGACAGAGTGTTTGGGTTCAGCGGCTCTGGGATTCCGAGAGCCAGGTGAGACTGTTCCTTTCCAACTTGCATCCGGAGCGCACAGTAGTAGACAGGTTCTTCTTCGAAGGTGAGCCGGCGCTGGACACACTGTTCTATCTTTTCTCCGATCAATCTGTCGAGTGGGAGATTGATGGCGCCAACAATTTGAAGAACTATCGGGTGCGGAAACATCCTCTGCACATCAAAGCCAAGCTCTCCTTGCAAAAGGACTCGTTTAAGTTCGACTGTGATATCAGATGCAGTTCCGGTGAAGAAGAAGTCGACCTCGAGCAACTTCTGCCTGCCTTGTTCAAGAACAAACAGTTCCTCAAACTCCCCACTGGAGAGTATGTTCGCATCCCGACAGGAACATTGCTAGGACTTCTGAAAGCAATTGGGCAGGGCACTGATTCATCGAGGCCGCTCTATCAAGCTTTGTCCGTCTTGAATGCGCTCGACATGCACGAGATCGAAGTAGAATGCGATGAAGGTTTTGAGAACTTCATCCATAAGATCTATCATTTCCAGGAGCTGGAGATGATCGGCGTGCACAAAGAGTTCAAAGGCGAACTCAGGACATATCAAAAGGATGGCTGTAACTGGCTGGGATTCATGCGCGAGTATGGACTGGCTGGAATCCTCGCTGATGACATGGGTCTCGGTAAAACAATTCAGGCTTTGGCCTTGATGTTGAATCATTACAAGAACACCAAGAAAGGTGGTAAGCGAGGACCATCGCTGGTGGTGGCACCTACCTCAGTCGTATACAACTGGCTGAGCGAGGCGAAAAAATTCACCCCTACACTCAACACGGCTCTGTTCCTGGGACGCGATAGAACCGAGTTGCTGGCGAAATTACTCAAGGATACGGGCAAAAGACCCGATGTGATTTTCACTACTTACGGTATCATCCGGCGCGATTACGAGCAGTTGAAGAAGATTCAGTTCGAGTATGTCGTGCTTGATGAGGCGCAGAACATCAAGAATCCTGACTCCGTTGGTGCGGTTGCCGCCAAGAGTTTGAAGGCGTTTCATCGCCTTGCCCTTTCCGGTACGCCGATTGAAAACCGTCTGAAAGAGCTGTGGTCGCTGTTCGATTTCCTAATGCCGGATTTTCTCGGCACCTACAAAGAATTCAACGATTTATACGAACGACCGATCGAAGCCGGTCTTGACGGGGCAGGTCAGCGCCTGAGAAAAATCGTCAATCCATTCATATTGAGACGCCTGAAGAGCCAGGTTGAGAAAGAGCTGCCCGATAGAACCGACATCATCCATCTTTGTGAACTGGATGATGAGCAGAGATCCATATACCTGGACGTGTTGGATGGCTGCCGCGCCCGAGTCTTTTCAGAAGTTGCCTCACGTGGTATCAAGCGTTCGCAGATCTCCATTCTCGCTGAGTTGCTCAAACTCAGGCAAGTTTGTTGCGATCCGCGCTTGCTCAAGGACCGCGAAGTCGCCCGGGATGTCGTTTCAACTAAGCTGGAAACGCTCACCCATATGGTGCGAGAAATTGTCGACGAAGGTCACAAGATTCTTATTTTCAGCCAGTTTGTCGAGATGCTGTCTCTTATTCGCCGTGAGTTCGAGAAGATCTCACTTCCCTATGAATACCTGGATGGGCAGACTCCAGCCAAGGATCGGCTCACAAAGGTCAATCACTTCAATGAGAACCCTGACATTCCTGTTTTCTTGATCAGTTTGAAAGCCGGTGGTACAGGATTGAACTTGACGGGAGCGGATTACGTCATCCACTACGATCCGTGGTGGAACCCTGCAGTAGAGAATCAAGCCACTGACCGAGCGCACCGAATAGGACAGACCAGGCACGTCTTCAACTACAAGCTCATAACGCGCGGCACCGTGGAAGAGAAGATCCTCGGACTGCAACGCAAGAAGAAAGAGCTTGCTGAGCTTGTCATCGGCGGGGACGAGAACGTGGCCAAGGAATTGACCCAAGAAGATTTGGAATTCCTCTTCTCGTTCTAAAACGCGAGAATTGCTTTTCTTCCACCAGCGTCTAGCAAAATTCACCTATTGGTGGTTCAACATTTTTTACATGGTTAGACGATTCACAGGCCTTGTCAAAAGCACATTTTGCAATTCTATCTCAAAGCGAAGGTGATCTTAAATGAGAATGGTTTGCGATAATGTCTCTGTGATTGCCCAGGATTTTGGATGAAATTGACCGATCACTGGATCGACGCCTTGGTTCGTTTCGATTTGGCTGTGGCAGTTTAAGGAGGCTAGACATTGAGATACACAGGATCAAAGGCTAAGAGATGCAGAGCTAC
>CAYTDR010000993.1:0-3334 GCA_964436185.1 uncultured Candidatus Obscuribacterales bacterium
CGCGAACTCTCCATACTCTATCAACTCCTGTTTGTACTCCTCGTGAGATATTAAACCAAGCCTGGCTCTTTCGTGTTGAATTCTAATCTGACTGTCTTTGGGTAGCTGGGAAAGAACCGCTGTGAGTTTGCTAAGTCCGGCTTCCCTTTCCATTATGTCAGCATTCGATCGCTGACCATAGGTGGTGGCAAGAATGTCAATCACATCCATTTCAATCTCACGAGGTGGAACGATCGGTTCGTGTTTATTCATGCTCCGGTTGTATTCTTCAATGATTTGATTGCCGACAAGTCTCAATCGCTGGTAATCCAATTCATTCCATGCATTCCGCTGCCCATGTTCTCTTTCGGACTTCAACACCGTCGAGAGTTGTTCAATTGCATCGAGCGGTTGCAGCATAGAGAAATAGAGATCCCGTGAGGAAAGTTCCATTACCCTAGTTGTGTGATCTACGCTTTTCGACCACTGATTATCGATCTTGACTAGCATCGGAGGACCAGGCTCGATACCTCGTACAGTTACAACGTGTCCGTCGCCCGTTGGCCCTCCAGCGCCGCCTTCATCGCCGAAGTTTCCGTCGCTCCAAAAGGGCTCGTTGACCGTGTGAACACCGATAATAGCTGGAAAGTTTCCTGCTTTCTGCAGCATCCGTAGCTTTTGCTCGAGATCCGCTTGACTAGTGACGTGTGTGATTCCTTTGTCCTGTCCAGAGATCATGAACGGTGTCTCGAGAAGAAACCCTTCGTCGGCTCTACCTGTGATGGCGTTGTGGATTTCCACGAACGAGAAATCTGGTAAATCTGGCGTTTTACCCTTTAGCGTCCCATCGCTGTTCCAGAGCCGTTCTCCGTTGTCTACGGGATGGTCGCTATCCAATTTTAGCTGCTCGTATCGAGTGCCATCGCCTTCGTTGAGATAATGAATGTTTATAGAGCAGACCTGGAAAATCTCGCTGGCATAGCTGCGCGTGTTGTCCGGTGTCGGCACGAGTATTCCAAGCTTATAGTCGCGTGGGGTTGGGTCTTGTAAGACCGTGGTTTCTGTTCCGTCGGCCGCATGCGCCGTATACTGACCATCGATTGCAATATCGGTTATCAGCTTAGCGGCTGCAGATGGTGTTCGTTCGAAGATTCGGCATTCGACCGTGGTTACATTGCATGTGTTGAACTGGCCCTGGTCGATTTTCGTCGTGTCTGCGGTCTGAGCGAGAATTTGCTGGGCTAGTATCTCTCGATGTTCTTCTGTGACTCCTTTTCTGGACTCGGTTTCTAGAAGGCGTTCGACCTGCTCGTAGGTCTTCCTGATTTCGTCGGCGCTGGTTTCTTTTCGTGCAATGCGGTTCTCTATCAGCTCCATGGAACGAGTGATGTCAATACCGTGCTTGCGAGCCACCTCAAGCAGATGCTCACCAGCAGTCGCTTTCCTCGCTGCATCGCGAATTTCTAAAGGAGGCTCGGAATCACCGAAAGTGGTGCCATCTTGATAGTAGCGTTCCATCAAAATTTCGAGCTCGGTTGGCTCATGATCTTTCGTCCCTGGTTCGGTGGAACGGAGTAGTTCTTGAATGGTTTGCTCTCTTGTCGCGGCAAACGGATCATCGAGTTCTTGTTGGTCGGATGCATCAGCAGCTTCGGACTCTTGTTGTATGCCTCCGATTGTATGTCGCGAGGGCTGAGAGCTCAGTTGTGAATCTGAAGCCATCGCAGGTGATACCGCACTGTCCGGCGCCGGCAGCTGTAGCACTTGCCCTGAATCAATAGCGTTTGGATTCGACAACCTGTTTATAGCTGCCACATCCCAGACGAAACGTAATTTGTCGTGCTCAGAAGCGTCTTTTCCGAGCACTCGTGCAGCGATGCCCCAAAGTGTGTCCCCGGTCTGGACCGTGATTTCGCTTGGGGTGTCACCAGGAGGGCTATCAGTTTCGACAAATCCAGGGACTATGAGTTCCTGTCCGGGAAAGATTAGGTTGAGATCTGCTAGTTTGTTGATCTGTCCTATCTTGTTTACCTGCTGAGCGACTTGCTGTTTGGTCACGTAATCCGGTAGGCTTGCAGCGGCTATCTTCCAGACCGTGTCGCCTTGCTTCACGGTCACGGTGTTCAACGTGAGATGCGTGCCACCAAAATCGTCAGTGATACGAATCTCCTTCTGAAGCTCTGCAAGAGACCGGGCAGGTTCTTCAGTAGAACCGGACCGTTTCTCTGGTATCACTGGTCCTTTGACAATTCCTGGGAGAGTCTCTGTAGAGATTAAGATGCCGGTCTCCGCTGCAGGGACATGGCGTTTCTGCGCAGTTCTTGCTTTTCGTTCAATGTACTCTTCGGTGAAGCGAACGTGTTCTTCAAGAGGAATTGAGTTCAGGCCTTCGATGTATGAGTTGGAGGAACGTTCTTGTGCTTGTTCGGTCGATTGATTTTTTCGCCCTTGTCCAGCAGGAATTCCTTTTACGAGGATTTCACCGTCATCCTCCAATTGGAGCCGACCCATTGTCTCGCTTACCATCGTTCGGGGGTGATCCGTTAGCCCCGCCTGCTTAAACTTTTCGTCCTCTAGTTGCTTTCTTGCCACGTGCTCAGGCATGTCAGAGTGCGCTTGCTTGCTTCCAACCTCGGATGCCTTGCGTTCTGTAGTTTCGTGTTGAGACTGGTCCGTGCCCCGTTTTCTTTCAGGCTGCTCAATAGCTGATGGATCGCTGGAAGGGCGAGGGTTTTGTTCAGTCATAAATGATCCTCAACGGGACTAACGTAAAGGATGCCGATATTTTATACCCCACCAAGTGCGACGAAATCGTTTCGAAGTGTAGGTTAGACGACAAATCATGTTCGCGAAGAGCTAAGTTGGAAACTATGGTTCTAAGACGGACCCGTTTTGCGCACAATATTATGTCACCGTCGAGCGCATGACTATATCATCGAAGTTGCTCGGTTTACTTTGCCGGAAGCAGTGCTACCATTGCCTGGCCCGCTCCTTTCCAAAAGCTGTGCAGTCATACACATCAAGTAGTTGTGTTAGTTGTTTTGGAAGGGTTAGAACAACAAAGAAAGTGATCCCGTCATGCAGGAAGACACGCACTTGACCTTCTTTGTTTAACAGGGCCGTGACTTCCACTGACGGAAACTCGCAAACTGGTCTGTTTTTTAGAGCCTCTGACCAATCTGTTTTTCCGTTTCGAGCAGAAATCGCTATGCTAAAACGCAGCGTATCTAAAGCTATCGAGTCACCATGTTTCTTTCCCATGCAACTTACGCAAAGACCAAAAAATGGAAACTGAATCATACGAACTAACCACTCTTCAGCAGACTTTCTCTTCTTGTTGATTTCATTGCATTCA
>CAYTDR010000994.1:0-3332 GCA_964436185.1 uncultured Candidatus Obscuribacterales bacterium
GACGATGTGCTGGTGCGGATATTCGATCAGGTAATGCTCCAGCTTCCACAGATTACGCAATGAAAATCGCCAGTCACAGTCTACTTCGTCCAGGTTTACTACGGCATAACCGGTTATCCTGCCGGTAAAGTCAACATATGGATCAAAATAGCTCAAGGCAAGGTCGCGTGGACTGCGAAATACGGGCTTGCGACCGTGCAAACCGGCATCTCGAGAACGCGCTACAGAGCCCCAACCATCTTTAGACTTGAATACGAAAATAACATGATCGAGTTTGTCGATGGACTCAAAACTTATCAGTAGCGGGGGATAGTCATGCTGTTCGAGTATGGCAGCTGCAGTTAGTGCACCCTCCAGACAGTGAGCTGACCCCCTTTGAATTACGGTTCGAAACGATCGCTGGGTAGATTCTCGGTTGTAAGGTAATGATCGCAGAAACTGTTGAACCTGCCGAGGAGTGCGATGCTTTTCGATGATTTGCCATTCACTGCGAGTGAAGACTTTGCGATCTGGCTTCATGTCCGTTTCGTAGATAACCGTCGTTGAGATAATCAATTATCCGGTAGGTGTGCTTTCGTGACAATAGAAGCCCGTGAGGAACTTACTGTCCGCCTGGCTTGAGCCGACACAGACGTTGCTCCGTATGATTCCAGTAGTGTCCCGGGGTTTACCCCATTTTGCGAATCATTCTGATAATCGACAATTCATAGTTGCGGGCAATAGAGCGATTCTACACAGCGATACCGCTCTCGACTCTAGTTGAAAATTCAATTGCGGTCATCAAAATGACCATGCACCTACACGGGGATACAGCGATGACTCAGCCGATACGCCATTTCGCCTCTCTTTCCTTTGCCTCCTTACTCTCACTAATTATCGTTTCTCCTGCAGCACATGCAGATCAAAGTTACGCCAGTCTGCACCAAGGACTTGCGCAACCGAAACACCTGCCGAAAGCGGAATGGAATGTGTCACCACTGAAAATCAATATCATCAACATGAATCCTCAGGTGACCAATAACCTTGAGCCAGAGGTAAGTCAGAAATATCTGATTCCTATTCCCTCAATTCCAGCTCCTCAACAACAAATAATCGTCATGCCTGCCTCACAGGTCGGTGGCTCGGCCACCACCGCCACTGGTGGCGCACCGGTGACGGTGCCACCCGGATATGTAATGATCGATGGATCTAGACCGCCTAAAGCCAAGTTCGAAACCAATATTCCACCCGGAGGTGTAGCGAAGAATAACTCGCTTCCGGACGGCACGACGACGAACCGCTTGGCTAGACAAAATCTTTCAGGGAAACTGACACCCGGTCAACCAACTTTTCGTCCCTTTGCAACCAGGTTGCCTTCAAGATCGGCGCCTAACCAGCCCTCACAGGTCGAAACATTTACCTATGAAAATAACTCCGCAGGCGGCTATGCAAGTGGTTACCGTAAGGAAAAATTGACGGTAAGCGGCAAGCTGGACCGAGGCTCGCTCTTGAACGCAGCTAACAAGTGAACTCCAACAAAATCTAAAAAGGAATCGTCAACATGCCGATATTGAGCCGGTCTCAAACTGATTGGTATCAACTTTCGTACGTTCTTGTTGACTCTCAAAAAAAATATTTCCGCAGGGGGTCTCTGAAAGGGGTTCTTGCAAGGGGGGAGAGTTAACGAGGATTCGTCAATTGTCCGGTATTGAGCAAAGTCTCTAACTGATCGACGGTCAACTCAGGTCCTGTTATCCTGTTGCCTCTTACGAGAAGGTATCTCGGCTCTGCGTTCGGTCTGTCCTTTGGAGGGTTTTTCAGAACATACCCATCAATGCCGAATCGCTGTCTGCCAAGGAGCGTCACCGACTGGAGATCGGCTGAGTATGCCGGATCGAGATGATATACCGCGTTTCCATCTGTGGAGAATTCAACCGACCTGACTACGCCGAACTCCCGCTCTCTGCCGTTAGGGAAGATCTCTCGAACAGATTGAATATCGAGAATAGTCCCTCTGTTGTTACCAGCATCATATCGAACCACAGGCGCGCCGCCACGGAGCGGAACTTCTACTCTGCTGCCATCGGCTGCCCAGTAAACATTCATGTTCGGTGTGCGAACGATTTCCATGAATGTACCCAAGGTTGTGGAGATTTGGTTTGGATAGGTTTCGATGGTCGTGCCGTCGGTTCTAAATTCTACTCGCTCGCCATCCAGGTAATGGTACACTTCAGCCCCATCTGGACGATTATATTCTCTGGCTCGCCAATCGAATGGCAGGAGGTGTTGCGAGCTCCTTTGCCCGAACATCGTTCCCCCTTCCAAGATGAAATGTACAGTACCGTCTTTGTGAGCGATTCCATCCAATATCTGGCGTCCGTCAGCCAAACTGGTCCGAGTCGGATATTCAAACGCTCTGTTGCCGTCGAGGAGACTCATCTGCAATCCGTCGGGGGAGATTGTCCTGTCGGTAACCGGACCCCAACGACTCATATTCAGATTTTGCGGGAAGACTTCTTTGAAGTTGTCTACGTTCAACTCCTGAGCGATGACGTTTGAATCTCCCTGATACTTGAGTATCTTCAGCTGTGGACCGCCTTGCACCACATCGAATACCAGTCCCTCAGTGGTGTAATATCGTCGAACTGGACCCTTGCTGTCTATTCTGAACACTTCTCCAAAAGCTGTTTGCGGAAAATGTCCATCTGAGAACCATTCGACTCTGCCGCCATCAGTGGTGTGCCACACTTCTGTTCCGTCGGGCAGTTGCTCTACTCGCCGAGCTTCGAACGGTCCCCCTTCGTATTGATTCATGGTTCGTGGTTCGGGGAATACCCAAACTCCGTTGCCTGTCGAACGTGTATAAACCACTGTTCCATCAGGATGCTCTGCTATGACGGTTACACCGCTGTTCTCTCGCCACACGCCCTGTGGATAGTTGGACTTGTCATAAAAAGTCAGTTTCGTACCGGCAGGATTGACTCCGTAGTCTTCCATCAACCGGACTTCGCGGACACCCTGCGAAACCTCTCTCACGTATTCAACGTGAACTGTGTCAGTGCCGATCCTGAAATATTGCTCGCCAGTTGTTGTGCCTTCGCGCTCGGTGCGGGCTTCCGGACGCTCGGCTTCTGGTGGCGTCCGAGACTCGGTTTCTCTGCCTGGTTCAGTGCGTGGCTCGGTGCGAGCCGTTCCGGTGCCATCTGTAGCTGGCTCGGTGCGAGCCGTTCCGGTGCCATCTGTGGCTGGCTCAGTGCGAGCAGTCCCGGTGCCATCTGTAGCTGGCTCAGTGCGAGCGGTTCCGGTGCCATCTGTAGCTGGCTCGGTGCGAGCCGTTCCGGTGCCATCTGTAG
>CAYTDR010000995.1:0-3331 GCA_964436185.1 uncultured Candidatus Obscuribacterales bacterium
AAGCAAGTCTTGTACAGAGCATCCATTGCGGATCTTGCTCAAGCTCAAAACCTTGCCGCTCATTCATATCAAAATATCAAAAATACAGGACCGGAGACGCAGTCCGTATTTGAATCTGAATGAGGTAAAGGCGTTTATGTTGCTCTGTTTGATTGTCTGTGGGATCGCTAAAGCTGTCATGCAATCAAAAATGTAGCAGCCTGAGTAAGCTCTTTGTAGTTATAGTACTGCTTGGGTTTTGTGATAGCGGCGTGATTTAAGCTACTGTCAGCACTCTGACGAGTCTTTACTTTCGTCTGTCTGTTTGGACGCTTCCTTGTCAGCATCTGGAGGCAAGAATACCGTTTGAACACTTAGGTCAGCTCACCGTCAGGTACGCGCCAAGTCGCCGCCAGCCTACTAGCCTCAACATGTTCATTGGGGGGCACCCGCAATCAAATTGTCTGTCTGGAGTAGACCACCATGTTCAACAGTTTCTATATCGAACAAAATCCTAGTTCACTTACTACTGGAGACACGAGCGAAAGCTGTCTCGGCGCGAATGGTCATCTCAATCTTGAAGCCATGTCTCAGTCGGTCTGCGATTCGGCGAACTCGTCAGTCTCATCCGACGAACTAAACGAAAAGTTCGGAACTTTCGTGATAATAAATCCGGAAACGAATATTGCATGTGAGACCGATGATGAGCCACCGCGAGTAGCGGATGCGCCCCGCCAAATGGAACCACAAGAAGTACTTCCAATCGCCCCCCAACCTCTACCAGACACGCCACCCAACCTGGCCAGGCGTCCGCCTGATGAAGTGGACATTCGTCGTGATAGTGTTGTTGAGTTCTGGGCGTATCCGGACGGCAGTGAGGAAGTGAGAGTGAGATTTTTCAATCCGGAGGTAGGTCGTCCCCGCATAGCTCTCCTCAGGAGGGACTCTGGAGCTAACGACTTTTCAGAGGTCTTCCAAATTCATGATGATGGGGCAGTAATACACCGAGTTTGCGGTAACAACGGCGTGACGATGCAGTATCGACCCTGTGGTAGAATCGACCTCACGACGCCTGCTGGAGCAAGTTTCGAAAATAATTCGGCAGCGGCGACAAGCAGAATCGCCGCCATTACTCGCTTAATTTCAAGATAACTCACTCGCCATCGACCTTCATCCAGCAGTTCGTTGTCAGTGCTGGCATCCCCGTTGTTGGCCAGACCATTGCCCATTATCGATGGTCTTTCTGACTCTGCATGACAGCGTCATGAGCTCGAGATGTTGTGGGACTGGTTGGTGCGTGTGCTTTCGCTTCGATAAACTGTCCCAATAGAGTCCTACTTGACTTGGTTTCTTTTGTGGACTCTAGCAGGGCTTGCTCAGATATACTTACTAATCCGCATGGTGCAATTCCGGCTGACCATAGTTGCGATGCAAGGGGAGTGTGGAAGGTAGAACCCATGCCGGTTCCTATGACTGAATATTTGAGTGCATCCATTCTGATTTCCATGTTGGTGGCAAGTCGTCCTTCATGCAGTAACGCGCTAGATTCAGCATGCACCACTCCACCGATCGAACCAGCCATGGTGCTTCGTGCAGTCGTGCCTAAGAATGAAAGCGTTTGTGCGGAGTTACTCGACAAGGCTCGAAAAGTGCCCAGTTCCGCGGACAGAAGTCCCATGGTGCCGAAAGTGAGAGCTCCTGTCGCGGCGTTCTTGAGTCTGTCAGAAACGAAGGTCTTCGAGTTCGGGTCGGTTGGCTGAAGCACTCCTTCGAACGCGGCTCCGGTAGCGGCCATCATCAAAGTTGGAGCGGTGCGATTCAATGCAAGACGGGGATTGGTTCTCATGGTAAGTGCGAGCACCGTATATGGAATTGCGGAGCCCACGATGTTTCCTGCTGCGGCGCCCATGGAATGCCTTTCGGGCTCGAAGATATCCATTTTTGGTAAGTCCAAACCGAACATCTCATCGGCGACCTGCGCGGCTCCATAAATCGGTCGTTCCAATCCGCTATGAACCACCCCATTGCAAAAATCGATACCCTGCTCGACCAGGCTCGCTTGTTCGAAACCCCGCTCTGAAAAGTCGCTCATTGCTCAATCCTCATTCAGCCATCCCAATTTGCGGATTTTGCAACACGATTGTTGCCGCAACGTAACCGGATCATTTTAGCCAGGCTTGGCGGATCGAGTTGACCGAGCGCCCCGAGTTCGCCACTGCGTTTAATTGTCGAGTCAGGTGGGCTCAAAAAATCTGTTGCGCCTCTGTTAGTCGAGACTCGTAAAATGACCGGTTATCCTTTTGACGAAACTTTCAAAGAACTAGTTAGCGCATATGACCAGAGAGGTTTAATGTGGGACTTTCTGATTGAGTCGGAATGGACCGATACCAAAGATCCATTTTTCGACTATCTCGCGTCGGCTGGATATAGTGCTGAGCGGGTGAAGGAAAACATTGATGCGCTAAAGAACATGTCGTTAGACTCACTTGTCGAACTTGTGCTTAACGATAGTCGAGACGAGTGCTCACCGGCGCTTCTCTGGCTTCAGTCGCAGAGATCTCGCAATGTGTTCGAGCGCGCAATCCAAATGACGAACAGTCAGAATGCCGCCGAACGAGAAATTGCCATAGAGATTCTCGTGAGCAACCCTGGGCTAGAACACAGAAACGCAGCCGTGAAACAACTTGAGCAGATGCTGGAATCCGAGAATGAGTTGAGCGTGGTGGCAGCAATCATCTGTGCTTTCGCTCACTTTCATCTCGACGGTCGTTCGAAGTTGGTTCATCGCTTTATGGATGTTTCGGATCAGCGAATCAAGGAAGCGCTTGCGTTCTGCCTCGGAGGCGAGAGCGATGATACCGCGGTTGGAGACTTGATTACTTTAGCTGGAGACGATTCGAACAACGTTCGAGGTTGGGCGACGTTTGCTCTGGGCTCAATGATCGAGCTAGACAACGATGAGATCAGGACTGCGCTTTATGAACGTCTGTCCGATGAAGTTTTGACTACACGACTGGAAGCGATGGGCGGTTTGGCTAAACGTAAGGATTCAAGGGTCAAGCCATTTGTTATCTCGCAGCTAACTAGCGACGAGGTTCCGCAATCGGCAGTAGAAGCTGCTGGAGAACTAGGCGACTCCGAGTTGTACCCATATCTGTCATCGCTCATCCGAAAGTCAAATTCGCTGGAGTTTCTTCAATGCATTGATCAAGCGCTCCAGACCTGCTGTCGCCGACGATCGTCCGATGATTCATCTGGAACCGCCGAATGGTAGGGTGAGGTTACTCAAAGCCCTCTGAATTCAGTACTTTACGGCGAACTCAATCGAAACATTCTCTGGATGCACATATTT
>CAYTDR010000996.1:0-3330 GCA_964436185.1 uncultured Candidatus Obscuribacterales bacterium
CCAGGTTGTCGAGAAGTTTTTGCAACATTGTGCCAAAAATTTAATCAGAACCACGAATCTAATGACAACGCCCTTCAACATTGAAAGAATCATCGATTCGCAACCTGATAACAACCTCCGAAATCCCCCAGGCGCCTAACCTTATTTTTGATCTCTTTGAAGCAGTCAAGTGAACCGGCTAGACTCCTCAGCGAATTAATTACCACTAGATGCTCTCACATTCATCTCTTTGAGCTCTCATGCATCCCCAAAGGACGACTCTCAAATTATGACGATTAAGGTGCCAATTCTCGATTTGCAGGCCCAATACCGACAAGTCGGTGCAACGATGGAACAACAAGTTATCGAAGTGCTCCGCAGCGGACAATATATACTGTCTGACAAGGTTGTAGAGTTCGAGAACGCGATGGCTTCAGTGTGCGGCACTACGTACGGAGTCGGAGTAGCAAACGGCACAGATGCTCTCACCTTGAGTTTGTGGGCGCTCGATATCGGACCTGGCGACGAAGTAATCACCACCCCATTTACGTTCGCTGCCACCGTTGAAGCCATCCTCCTGCGTGGTGCCACTCCCGTTTTCGTCGACATTGATGAAACCACCTTCAATATTGATCCAGCCCAAATTGCGGACAAGGTTACGTCACGCACCAAAGCCATTCTTCCCGTACATTTGTATGGACTTCCCGCCGACATGCCGGCAATTATGGAAATCGCCAACAAATACGGCTTGAGAGTTATTGAAGACAATGCACAGGCAATTGGTGCCCAATGCAACGGAAGCCCGACTGGCAGCTTCGCAGACATGGGCAGCATCAGCTTCTATCCGACCAAGAATCTCGGCGCCTGCGGCGATGCAGGGATGATCGTCACCAAAGACGAAAAATTGGCGCACCGGCTGCGATGCCTGCGAGCGCATGGTATGAATCGCCGGTACTACCACGATGAACTCGGTGTCAACAGCCGACTCGACGCAATTCAAGCCGTAGCCTTGTTAACGAAACTGAATTACCTGAAAGAGTGGAACGATCGACGCGATCGCATCGCCCAGCAGTACACCGCCAAATTATCCAACTGCCCGGGACTGATCGCACCAAAAATGACCGACAGTCGCATGAAGCATGTTTGGCACCAGTACACTATTCGCGTCCAATCCAACACGCCGTCAAGCCAAACTAATGAAATGCGTGAATGGCTTTCCGAGCAATTGAAAGAGCGTGAAATCGGCACCATGTGCTACTACCCGATTCCGCTGCATCTGCAAACCGGCTACCAGTCCCTTGGTTATAAGCAGGGAGACTTCCCCAAGACGGAGCGACTGTCGCTAGAGGTTCTGTCCATTCCAATGTATCCGGAACTTACAGACGAGCAGATCGAACACGTCACCGTTTCGATTGTTGATCTCATGTCACAAAGAGTAGCACCAGCTTCAGTGCATGTTACTCCATTCGTTGGTACTTAAACACCACCTGTGATATTGCAGGAAAACTGCCGAGTTTTGAATGAAACGCACAACCTATCAACCCGCAGAGCTAATTTGAACGAGGAAACAGGCGCCTAACCACAGAGTATTTCAAAACAATGACCAAAATCAAAAGTGGAATTATTGAAAGCACTGCGGTTGTGAGCCCGAAAGCCAATCTCGGGAAGAACGTCACTTTAGGGCATCATGTCGTCATATGCGATGGCGCGAATCTTGAAGACAACGTCACCGTCGATACTGGCACGATCATTCTTGAAAATGTTCACCTGGGCGCCAATACATATATAGGATCGCAGTGCCTGATCGGAGAGCGTCAGATCGGCTATCTTCGTGATGACGTGTACACCAATCCGGAAGTACGCATCAGCGAAGCAAGTGTCATTCGCTCTGGTACCATCATCTATTCTGGTTGCACGTTCGGTGCGCGATTCCAGACAGGCAATCGTGCAGTCATTCGTGAAGAGAGCCACTTCGGAGACAATTGCAGCTTCGGAACTCTCTCCCAATCAGATGGATACATCAAGATCGGAAATAATTGCAGGTTCCACAACAACGTTTTCATAGCCACATACACAACGTGCGAAGACGATGTTCATTTTTATCCGATGTCCTGCACCACAGATAGTTTGCACCCGCCATGCCAAAAAGGACGCCAGGGTCCGTATCTGGAGAAGGGAGTGATCATCGGAGCCCGAGTGTTGCTCCTCCCGCGAGTACGAATTGGTTCCGGAGCGATTGTGGCAGGCGGATCGGTAGTGTCGACAAACGTAGAACCCAACATGGTCGTCCTCGGATCTCCAGCTAGACCTATTAAGAGGAAGGACGAAGTGCGCTGTCACCTTGAGGACAGACCGGCATATGAGGTCGCGCTTGAATCACTTTCCAACAGTTGATTGGATCTGCGAGCAAGCACCAGACCAAGAGAAGCAAAAGAATCACAAGCAAAGCAATTCCAGCAGAGCCAGCCCAGGACAAAAGCAATCAGCCTCGAGCAAAACGATATTGGTCCCAACCAGCCAGCATGCGATCGAATTCAATGTTCTAAGCCGGCGCACAACAAGAGAACCAAACTAAATGAAAGTTGAGCAGATGGATGCGAAATTAGACCGAAAGGGACAAACAGACGATTTGCTCCATTCGTCCTCGGCTGTCGCGATGCATAGCCCGCGTCTATGGTCGCCTCTCCTTTCTGCAGTATTGGTTGGAGTCATAGTCGCGGTGACACTGGTGGCATATTCTCCGGTGATGTTCGACTGGTTTGCTGGCGATGACTTTGTTCATTTAACCTGGCTCAAGGACGCAGTTAAGCAACCCGAGCTAATTTGGAGAAACTTTCACAGCTCGTGGCTGGACGGCACGACGACAAAGTTCTATCGTCCGCTAATCTCGATATTCATGGTCAGCGATTACATGATCTGGGGACCGAACGGTTTCGGATTCCATCTGACCAATGTGATTTTTCACCTGATTGCGACGGTGGTCATGTTCTTCCTGGCCAAGGAGTTGCTCTTCTCCGCAAGACTGCACGAGCAAGCACGTCTCGCGCGCACCGAGGGTGAAGCGGCCGCAAGTTCGATCGAAGCCGGCTCAAGGCTGGACTGGATGTACTGTTTTGCTGCCTCGGCAATCTTCGGACTTTACCCGCTGCATACAGAAGCTGTGTCCTGGATTACTGGTAGAGTTGATGCTGTAGTCTCTGCCTTCTATATATGTTCGATCTGGAGCTACATTAAATGGCGTCAGAACGCACAAGGTTCGGCGAAAAAAGGACTTTCTGGTGCTGCCTGGTTCGCAGCCTGCATGATCAACTTTTGCTTAGGACTTCTTTCCAAAGAGATGGCTGTCACTTT
>CAYTDR010000997.1:0-3330 GCA_964436185.1 uncultured Candidatus Obscuribacterales bacterium
CGGATGACATGGTTCGGTTCAGACTGAGTAGTCTCATAGACGTTGGTCCTATTCGAAAAGGCATGCCTACTTCATACAAGACCAACCTTTTCGTAAGGTTGGCTGCCGAAGGATTCTCTTGCGGGTCTTCCTATAAATCGACGAGCGGCGCACTCGCTGGCTCGATGAGCAATCTCAAACTTATTTCTTCCAGATGGTCTGAGCTGCCTCCTAACGTCAACAAGCGCTCATTTGAAGATGTGCTCACATACACCACCAGCCTCCCGGCACAATAATCACGGCATCATCATCTTTGCGATTGTTGTTTCATCAACGGACTTTAGTCTGTCTCTTATAAATGCCGCATCTGAGAGTCTATGCTGGTTCTCGAGAAATCGAGCGTATTCTCTCAGCGCGAAGATGAAAGCTTGTTTGCGTCCAAAGTCGAATATTTCAAGCCACTGTGGATCAGTGGTGAAACTATCGCTTTCGCCGCCGTTCCCATCGAGTAATTGTATAGCTTTCTGAAAAAACGAATCCGCCTCATCTGCGTGATTCAATTTAACTTTGCAAATAGCGAGTCTAATGTGCGGAAGATACTCAGGAGGTGCTTGACCGGGAATATCCAACGCCTCGAATTCAGCGACTCGGCGATCAGAGGTTTTGCGCCACAGATTCAACGAGTTGCGAAGAAAAGGCTCGGCTTCTTCAACCCTGTTCAAACCAACCAAGGATTTTCCAACGTATCCTAAAACTATGGCATCAGGTTCCGCCTGCATCTGTTCATCAAAAAACTTTTTGCGGAGGAACCAGATTAGAGCTGCCAGGTGCTTTTGTTCTTGCGAACAGTTGAATCCGATCAACACCCAATTAACAGGATTATCCGGGTCGGGGCCGGGATAATAGTAGAAAGCGCCGCTCGAGTCTTGCAAAAATCTTCGGCACAGTCGCAGTTCTGCATCCCGATTCCAGTCCGCCCACTCATTCAGACTACTTGTTCTGTCTGCTGCAGCCAATAAATCTCTCAAATTATTGGCGATGCGTTTTCTTCCATTGAACAGCGCTAATCGCTCCATCTCATTCAAGGGCCTAGATAGACGAAATTGCTCTATAGCCGAGAGTATGTCGCTGAAAAAGCGCTCCTTGTCCGGAGCCGATTGAGTCGGCAAACTAGAGTTGTTCTTCTCTAAAACGTGCACAGCTGTGAGAACAGCTTCTAGTTGATCGCCTTCTGGCTTGAATTGGTCGATCAGACTCTTGAGCCAGCCCGGCTGCCGATACGGTGTCAGGTTTACCGAGGGATAGTTGCTTTGCCACTGGACTATTGAGTCTTGCACCTCAGCGTTTGACAAACCTTGGTTGAGGAGATGAAATTTCGGCTCAAGCAGATCTGCCCAGCAGGGAGCATCAGTTAGACCCAGTAGCATGAACGCAAATCGAGCCAGCGACCGTTCGTGTTGCTCTCTGTCCGCAGCGTTTGACAATCGGACACGCGAGAACGGTGCAAAGCAATTTCGAATTTCAGACGGTTCGCTCAAACATGACCAGCAATATGCCGCATCCTCGCGGATGAAGTTGTCGCAGTTGACGCAACTGATCAGCTTAATGTCTGGCAACGCTGTCATTTGGCTCCTGTGCCCGAATCATTCAGAGCCAGTCTGTTCGATGAGGACTCATTGATTCTTATACCCGATCTGGTGGTCAGACCAAGACTGAGAGAATTGAGGTGGCAACCGGGTCGCCGTAACACGGATCTGCCATTTTCATGCCACTCCGAACTGTTAGATTCGCCCTGTTGATATCGAATTTCATAGATCCCCAAAACGCCAGCAGGCAGAGAGTTTTCAGACAGAACTGTGTAAATGCACAGTGAAAAGGGTGCATTCTCGCGTAGCTTTTGCGCTTGGCAACAGCCAATATCTAAATCTGCGTGAGAACCTTTCCCTCTCTACGCCCTGAAACATTCAATTGAATGTTTTTGCCTGGCACGTTGGCTTTTCCAAAAATGTCGGCACCTTACTATCGAGGACTGAGAGATGAGTAGACGATTACTAGCAGCTTTGCTGTGTATTGCGGCGTTCCAAGTTGTTGTTGCACCACCGGCAGAGGCAAACGCACTTCGGTCCCAAGCACGTCCTGGTAACATAAAGAGCAGTTCTCGAAAAACCAACAACCTCGGGCGCGGTCGCTCAGTTAAGACTATGGCCCAACGTCTTGCCATTCAAGGGGCAGGTTTCGGAGGTCTGGCACCAGTATTCGGTGGAGGCGGACGAAATGGATTGCCTCGTACCACCATGGATAGTTTCGTGATGCAGGCAGGCGGCAGCGCAAACCAGATTTATGGCGACGAAGGCGCCAATGGTAAGCCTCCGTTTGACGAGTTCACCCCTGGACACAGAATAGAGCGCGGCATCACCAGCAGTGGTCTTACTACCGGTCACGCATCGTCCCTGGCACCGGCATGGGGCGGAGATGAGTTTGTCGACTCAGAAGGAACCACGCAGTCAGGCGGCTCCAGCGGTGGTGGCTCGCCGGCAAACTGGCGAGGTTCTGCAGGCGGCTCCGGAGCGAACCTGCGCGGAGACATGGCCGGAAGTCCCGCTCCCATCGGCGGTGAACGGTCGGCAGAACGCGGGCAGGATCAGAACAAAACACCGGGACAACGGCGCATCGAGCAAGGCATGCCGTTCGACATGGGTGATGATGAGGGCGAAGAAGAATAAGGTAAGGTTCACACTCCCAGATGAGGAGCGGTTTACCAGCGTCTATGGATTCGCTTTCTGCGTGTCGTCCTTGACCGGCTCTTTTGCCACCGGCACAGGTGCCGCCAACTCGGTCTCGAATGTGGCCATCGATGACTTCAGGAAATCCAGCGATGGCTTATTTTCATCGCGATCCTGGGTCATCATGATGAAGTATCCGGGTTGCACCGACAACACATAAATGGTTCCGGACATGGCGCCGGTAGGCATCTCGCGTTTGAACTGGATGCTCCGGCATTGCCGCCCAGCGATTGTGATGGTGCCACTCGTAGAAGTCAGCTTGCCACGGCGTTCGCCTTCTTCCAGATAGCGCTTCGAAACCTCGTCCGCACTCATTTCTGAGCTTTGGATTGGCAGTGCCTGCACCAACATTCCTGCCCTGTGACCATCAGGCTGCGGTTGGCTCGACCAGGCAAAAATAGCACCAAATGGGCTCGGCTCCATTTTGTGGTCGAAGCCCTTGGGCGGTTTGATGGAAAACGAAAAGCCTTCCCACTTGAAGGTCTGCCTCTCGTCGAGAATCGGCTCCACTGGTGCTTCTTTTGGCACTACCACATCAGGTGGTATGTCGGTAGCCTTAGGTGGAGTC
>CAYTDR010000998.1:0-3327 GCA_964436185.1 uncultured Candidatus Obscuribacterales bacterium
CTCCTCCTGGGATGAAATGACGGCCTCTCCAGCCACGTCGATCTGTTCTTCGGCTGCCAGTGTATTCAAATATGAGCTTCTCACCTCCCTTTCAATCGAGATTACTTGTTCGTTGTATTGGAGCATAGCTTGTCTTGCCAATGCTCTGGCGGACTGCATATTCATCGTGTCCACTGTGCCCATGCCTGTCATGGTCCAACTCAAGTCGAAGCCGGCTGTGAAAGAATGATTGAGACCACCTACTGATATTCCTGTGTTGCCTGAACCTGACGAAATCACAACAGAGCTGCCTGCCGATGGATTACTGACAGACTGAACTCCGACTCCCGCTACTCCTGAGCTGCCGGTCTGATTCACGCCCGCAGATTGTAATCCGAGAGAGGAGCCGGCGCCACCGCTAGTAGTGCCATTGTAGGACAAGAAGAACTGCGCCGAGGGAAAGAGTTGTCCTCTATTTACGGCAATATTGGCTCTTTTCGAACGATAGAGATAGTCATACTTTTTGAGCTCAGGCCGGTTGGTCATGGCAATTCCCAGCAACTCATTGATGGTGTAAGGCTTTGCTACCAGAGGTGTCTCAGTCAAATTCTTATGATCAGTGACTATATTTGCTTCCATACTCAGATTGAGCGCTGTCGAAAGATTTAGAGCCGCGTCCCTGACGGCTATTTGCTGTTTCAATAGAGCCTGTTTGTCCAGTGCCAGTTGCGTTGTCGACTGCGCCAAGGCGAAGCTGGTACCCGTGCCGGCTTGCTTTTGCTTGAGATTCAATGCCAACTGAGATCTGGAAACCTCAACCGCCTTTAGTTTGACCTGCAACATTACTCGCTGGAGCAAGAGATCGTTATACAGCTGGAAAACTTCCAACAGCCTGTCATTGATAGTAGTTGTGACGGTGTATCTCTGACTCTTCATTGAGTCGTATGCCGATATCGCGCCAAACAAAACCTGTCCGCCTTTGAATACAGGCAAGCTGACGGTCTGCGATAGAGATGCAGACGACAAGCTACCATCGCCCGATTGTTGGAGGTTCTGTACCCTGTAGATAAGTGAGTTAGATGGCAGGAATCTGCCTAAGCTACCAAAGAACGAATACTTTGACGAGTCATAACCGGCATTTGCCATTTTGATCGGAAGGTTTCGTTCCAGAGTCAGTTCCAGCACCTTCTTCAAGCTGATGGATTCGTTGTAAACAGCCTCCAGTTTGATGGGTGGAAGTTTCCCCCCATCAATGGGAATCAGCTCGGTTGTTGGTATTGGATAGACAGGAAGCGTCTTTTTCGTTTTACGCTCAATCTCTGAGAGTAAGGATTCAGTCCTGCCCGGAACGAGATCCATTCGATTTTTCAGTGAAGGAATTCCCTGCCCTGGAGCAAAACTGTTTTCTATGACGCTTGAAACATTGTCGATTGCAAGTGCTTCTGAGCATATGGCCATGATGACCATGCTGGTAAACAGAGCTTTTTCCGTTCGGAGGCTGACAGCTTTTAAAATGGACGCCATTATACGTTCGTATCTCCCAACTTGTCTGCATCGGACTAGTCGTCAAGCTTTCTGAACTGACCAGTCGAACAATGCGTTAGTTGTACTGACCAATTTTTTGTAGGAGACAATCGATTGAATTTTTGAATTCTTTGTCTTTCTTTGATTGCGGAATCAGCTGTTTATTGAGCTGCATAAGCCTGTCGATCATCTTCATGGAATCGAAGGTCTTTCCGAAAATTTGGTACTCGCACCAGGAAACCTTAACTTGTAGAGTCTCTTCCTGCCCTGGTGGGTTGGGCGATTTCACTTTTTTTACCTGTTCTGGTGTCAGTGCTGACCCAGCGGATGACAGTTTCTGCGCACCTGGTGGCAGTGGAGGTACGCCAGCTGGTACTGCTTGCGGTGCTTCGCCGGGCTCGAGTCTGCTGGCAGAGACACTCCGATTTTCCTCCAGTTTGGGTTCGTCCTTCTTTCCAAAAGGTGGAAGTCCAGTTTTGCCGCCCAGTTTCCCGAGTGAGATCAGCTTTAATCCATTGGATAGAAGCATTGGAAGCATCATCATGCCACCGCCCATCATGCCACCTCCCATCATGCCACCTCCCATCATCCCTCCGCCCACCGCTGCAGGGGGACCCATCGCTGCCATTCCACTAGCTCCCACAGCTGCCATTCCGCCTGCTCCGGCCGCGAGTCCTGGTCCAGCGAGGAGTAAAGCACCGAGGAGAACGGTAGAGACTGCCGCGATTACAATCACTTTTCTCTTAGAAATATTGATCTCTGTATTAAGTTCCCTCTCTGCGGGGTCGTAGTGCATGGAGCCGATGTTGAAGGTGTAGGCCTCTCTCTCGGTGACTTCGTTTATAGTTGGCATTTTTGACGTGGTTCGCAGATACTCTTCCAAATTGTCTGTCCTGCTGCACAAATCCATCTTCGAGTACGTGCTGCCGAGCATCCTTGTCTCCAGGCGCGCAAGCCGTTTCTCAGGCTTCTCCTTCGGATAAGTTTCGCCCAGCAGTGTTGTCTCCAGATGCGAAATTCTTGGAGATCCTTCTGCTTCTGCAGGCGGGTCTGCAGGCTGTTCTGTGGAGTGAACGAAGAAACGTACCTGCTCATCGGCTGCACTCGGAGTCGCTGCATCGTCTCCAGTGCTCTTCTCCGCAGCCATGCAGCATGGCATTTGAAGCAACAGCCAACTCGAGACAAGGATGGATATTCGCGGATATCGTTTAAGCATTTTTGATCACGTGTTGAGAGGTGTAGACCACTTTTTTGAATAGGAGAATGGGAAGTCAGCCGGACGGTGACTACTATCGCCGACGTTAGTAAACCTGATATTTAGCAAATCGGCGTATTGCAAAGGTCTTGATATTGTCTTCGCGGAAATAAGCATGGCAAGCGGTTCTCGGGTTCAGGTTCACTTTGGTTCATTCCGCAGAATAAGTTCGATTTGAGCGGCTGCCTGCAACTTGAATCCCGCGGTGGCTGTTTCTGCTCCAGGCAGCATGGACCACGGAGAGTCCATGACGATCCTTCCGTCTTTCAGCTTTGTGATTCGGTCCGCGCGACGAGCCACTTGCGGGTCATGAGTGACCACGATGATACTGACGCCCTTCTCGGAAAGCGAATCGAACAGATCCAGTATCTCGCCGCTGGTCACGCTGTCCAGCGCACCGGTCGGCTCATCGGCGAGTACCAGTGTCGGCTCATGGACAATGGCTCGAGCAATAGCGACTCGTTGCTGTTGTCCACCGGAAAGTTGAGACGGTCTGGAGTTGAGCCGATCCTTCAGACCAACGTCGACAAGCACTCTTTCCGCTCGGGCAAGACTCTCTTTTGAATCGA
>CAYTDR010000999.1:0-3322 GCA_964436185.1 uncultured Candidatus Obscuribacterales bacterium
TTTGATTAAACGGACGAAATCGAAATGGCGAGTCGATAGAATGGTCAGTACGGACCGCGATATTTTGCGTCTCGCTTGCACCGAGTTGTTTTATTTGCCTTCCGTACCTGTCAAGGTCTGCATCAATGAGGCCGTTGAGCTCTGTCATCAGTTTGCGGATGCGAAGGCAGCGAAGTTTATCAACGGAGTACTCGCAGACTTGGCATCGTTGGCCGACACCTACAGAAAGACAGGTGAGATTCCTGCTTACGAGGAAGAGGCAGAGGAAGATTCTGTGGAGAGCAAGCTTACCTGACCGAACGGTGCTGTGCAGGCAGCGATGATAAGAATCCGGAAGCGAAAAGGACAGGCAGAGGAGACGATTTGATAAATGGCTGAAGAACCTAAGAAGAAGCGTTTATGGAGTTCTACTCTTACGAAGTTGAAAGTAGCACTTTCGCGCACCAAATCCGCCATTGTCGAGTCCGCTGTCGGGGAGGAAGGTGCTCCGGCAAGCCAGGACGCTTCCGGCGCAGCAGAGCAAGTTTCAACTGAACCGAATATTCAAAATCAGACGAATTCCGCAGCATCGAGCGAAGTCGGCGTTCCGCCCCGTGAGCCTGGATCAGAAGGTGAGTCCGCATTCTGGAACAACTTCATCAAGACCGCGAAAAGCCTGGATGATGATTCGATGTCGACTGAGGCAGAGTCAAGATCGGCAACCACTGCGGAACTCGAGATCTCAACTCCGGCAGCGAAAATGCAATCGCGTACCTCGGTTGAGTCTTCTCCATCAATTGTCATAGACGAGGAGTATTTGGAAGACCTCGAGGAGAAGCTGATTAAAGCTGACCTCGGACTGGCAAACGCAGAGACGCTGATAACCAATTTGCGAGCCAAATCTCGTGGGAAGAAATGGACGCGAGGAGAAGTGATCGAATTTCTGCGTGTCGAATTTTTGAACATCCTGCGCGATGCGCCCTCGGCACGCCTCAGGTACGAGCCCGGTAAACTCAACATCTATCTGATAGTAGGAGTCAACGGCACCGGAAAAACCACCAGCATAGGTAAGCTCTGCTGGAAGTTCAAGCAGGAAGGAAAGAGAGTGCTCATGGCAGCGGGTGACACTTTCCGTGCAGCGGCTGAGACTCAGCTAGAGATCTGGTCCGGCAGAGCCGGCGTCGATATCGAGCGTTTGGATTTGGGTGCTGATCCGGGAGCGGTCGTGTTCAAGGCTGTTGATAGAGCGAAGGCAGAAGGGTATGACTGTCTTGTTATCGACACCGCAGGTCGTCTGCACAATAAGACAAACTTGATGGGTGAACTCAAGAAGATTCGTGGTGTGATCGAAAAACGTGCCGGTGATCTTCCGCTGGAAGTTTTGTTGGTGATTGACGCATCCACAGGCCAAAACGGTATGCAGCAGGCTAAAGTTTTTACTGAGGTATGTTCTCTAACAGGCGTGATTTTAACCAAGCTGGATGGCACCGCTAAGGGTGGTATCGTATTCAGTATCGCGCGCGATTTAGATATCCCGGTCAAGCTCATTGGGCTCGGCGAGCAAATCGATGATCTCCGCGATTTCGATCCGGAGCTCTTCGTCCAGGCGCTCTGCTAATAAGGTCTAACCTCTAAACTGAATCCGCAGCCTGGGAGTTCGGCATTGGAGTCGATAGCTTCGATTGCATGTGGACCAGGCTGTCCAACTTTCCCGCGTCGCTCAACTGTCTGGCAGCCGAGCTCTGCATGAACTTGCTCGCCATGTGCCCGCCCACTGCAGGACTAGCCGCGATGATGGAGGTTACCAAAAGCGCACCGACAAAATCGACCCAAGATACAAACGACGGTCCTGTAAGCGTCAGCCACAGAGTAGTAAAAAGCAGAACTGGTAGAAAAATGAGGTTGGCTAGAAGTAGCGGGCTGACCATTGCAACTGCGATGGTGCGAGCTGTTGTGGGATTGAACGCATTATATCGTCGAGCCACGATGAAACCCGACCCAAAAAGCCAGAGGCTTGAGACGATGAGCGTGGACGTGAACGAGCAAATGCCGAACGTGCCGAAAAGAGAGACGGAGGCTGATGTTCCAAGCACGCTGATCAGGATGAGACCAGGCAACAACGCCTGAAATAGAATTGAGGACCAGATCGAATGCGATAGCATTTTACCGGCTCCAATCGAGGAATCCAGGGCTGCAAACGAACGATTGCTCAGACGGACCGCACCAACCGTTGCTCCGACACAGCCAAGGTTCCAGAGTACAAGTAGCATTCCGTCCCAGAACTTCACTGGTTGGGAGTCGATGGCCCATATTGACACGGTGACGAGATAAAGCACGACTGCTCCAATGAGCGTGGTCGTCCAGCTTCGTTCTCCACCAGCTCGCAGCCTCAACTGGTTGAAAATCGAGGCAAAGATAATGGGTGGGACAAACCAGAGCGCATAGCCTATGGCGAGGAAGGAAGCCTGTGATTGGTATAGAGTCAGCTCACCTATAAGTCCGCAGATTGCGGCGTGCAATCCGACAAACATGGTAGTCATGCCGAGCGACGTAAGTCCGGAGACGATGAGGGCGCTTGAGAGCCCGAGTGGCTTTTTAGCGCACACCTTTCTCTCGCCGTTAATCACCTGTGCAGCAGCCAGCCATTTCTCCTCTGGTGCTCCTGGATCCTGGATTATTTGTCTTGCTCGCTTGGTTAATTCGGATGCCATCTTTAGTATTTCGTCGCCCTGAGCACGCCCTTTCAAACAAAGGCTGCATACATTTTTGTGCACGCAAATCGAGTTGTCAATAGAGCTAGTCTACCAGAATAGACCAGGGGGCCGGGTGGTCGAAAATCACTTATCCAGCCTTGCGTTTTGGATAATTGAAGCACCCATCCCAAGTACGGCGCGGATGGGTGACAGACACAGATTATCGTCAGTCCGCGGTCAGCAAAAGAGAGAAGGAAACGGGGCGCACTCAAAAAATATATACGGGAGATATGCGCTGGATGCCGGAAACTCTCAATAAAGACGATTCGCCGTCATGCCAGGATTGAGCCTGTCACTTTGGGGAATAGCATCACTTGTTCAAGTGCGGACTTCGCTTGTCCTTGGGTTCCATGTCATGACGGCTTGGAACAGCGAAGGCTTAGCTTCGTTCAATTGTTATAGGCACGCGGGAGGTTTTTAGTGCTTAGCGCTCCATCGGAGCGTTATATTGGTCGAAGAGACTGCAGTGTTAGTGGACAGTCTTGGCCTGTGTCCTCAATGGACCCGGCTATATAGTTTGCAGCACCAGAAATGAAATTTGAATGAATCGAAGAATGATATCTGGGTTTCAGCGAAGAAAGGTTCCAGTG
>CAYTDR010001000.1:0-3320 GCA_964436185.1 uncultured Candidatus Obscuribacterales bacterium
ACTCCGTTTACCAGCACGCCGTCTCGAGTTGGTGAGATCTGAATTCCGAGTGGATTCTGTGGTGGTTGCATCGCTGGTGCCCGACCCTGCTTACCACCCTTATTGTTTTTCTTGTCTCTTTCGGCTTGTTTGGCTGCCTTAGCATCATTTTTTTCTTTCTTGTCCCAAAGCTGGTCAGCTGCTTCTCGCTTTTCTTCGTCCGCATCGATGCTATGCTCGAGCTTTTTCACTGCCTCGACATAGCGTTCCTCTTTGGGTTTGAGCTTCTTTGCCATCTGGTAATATTCGAGCGCCTGCACTGGATTTTGCATCAACAGATAGAGCGTACCGATGTTGTATTTATACACTGCATGCTTGGGAAACTGCTGCTCAAGCCGTTTGTAGAGCTCGAGAGCGCTGATGTATTCTTTGCGTTTGAAGGCGCCGGCCGCCTCCTGGGCCAACTCATCCACCTCTCCTTGCTTTGAATCGTTGACCTTTTTGTCTCCCAGTTTCTCATTGAGCGTCATGATTGCGCTCTTGTAGTCCATGCTGTCCGGGTTGATATCGTGTGCTTTGGTGTACAGCTCCAACGCGCGGGCGCTGTCTCCTCGCGCTTCGTATACGACACCAAGGCTGAAAAGAGCTTCTGCATTCTGCGGATCGAGACGGATGACTTGATTGAATTGCTGTATAGCCGCCTCTTGATTTTTTTCTTTCTTCCAGGCGCGAACTGCATCTTTCAGCATCACCCTGATCTCCTCGTCCCGCGCAGCGAGCGCCGCTACGCTCACCTTTTCCCATGCGGCGTCAGGGTCGTCAAACTTTTTCTTGGTTTCGACAGGCGGTTCTTTTGATTTTCTCGGCTTCGGATCGGCATCGGCGGCGGGGCTGGCTGCTGATGCGGGCGCGGTTGTGACAGGCATGGTGATCGGTCCGGCAATTTCGAAAATACGCGCGAGTCTCTCTGCCTCGCTGCCGGTGCCTTCTTCGCCAAAATATTTTTTCTCAATCCTGGTTAGCCGTTGTACCGAATTCTCACTCTTGTACGATTTGAAAAAAAGTTTCTTCTCGATGGCAGACACTTTTTCTTCATCCGGCGCAGACAGCGCGAATGCCGGAAGGGCTGATGCTAATAGCATGCCGGCAATAAAAAAAATTCGGACGTTCCATTTCCATGGTATCGGAAAGGAGGCGTGGTGCCGTCGTGTTTTGAGTCGACTCATTTTCTCTCTCAGCCTCTCTGACAGTAGACGATTCGATCGCCACGGCATCAGTTTAGTTTGAAAACCGGTCTTGAAGGACATGCTATCACTTCTGACATTCGTTTCACCAGTTCACAGGCAGCCTGAGAATCAGTCTTGACAGTTCCCTGCCTTTTCGCGGTCGGCCCATCGACGGGGATGCTGAGGTTAAGTAGAATGAGCATTGCCTGGGAAAACTGTGTACGAAAACGTTGAAGAAGATGACAACGATGCCACAGTCCGTCCCGGCTATTTACTTTGTTGTTGAAACGGAGCCAGTGAGCTCGATGGGCAAAAACATATCGCAAGGTTTTGAAGAAGAGCTGACGTTCGACGAAGAGGAAATTTCGATTTGGGTGGCGTTCGATCAGCTCGGCGCTGGCTTTGGCGTCCGACGTGTGAGCATCCTTGTCGAGCTATTTGGATCGTTGAAAGCCGCATGGAATGCCAGTTCGAGCGAGCTTCTTTCCATGAAGGGAATTCCCCGAGACGCAATAGAGGAGTTTCTGGCGAAAAGGTCCGGACTGGTTCCGGAGCAACTGGCGGATAAGCTCTCGGCGAGCAACGTTGTCGCCATTCCTCATCATCATCCCTCTTATCCTTCGAGATTGCGTCAAATTCACGATCCGCCGCTGGTTCTCTACCAGCGGGGAGTGCTGGCCGCCGAGGACCTACGTACTGCGATCTCTATAGTCGGCACGCGCAATCCCTCCGCATACGGCAGGCAGCTAGCCAAGGAGTTCGGCAGGCAGCTCTCAGCCTGCGGAGTCACCATAGTTAGTGGTATGGCAATTGGTGTGGATTCCCTGGCTCACTGGGGGTCGCTCGAGTCTCAAGGGCGTACTGTAGCGGTTCTCGGTTGCGGCGCAGACGTCTGCTACCCTTCATCGAACAAACCGCTTTATGCCGAGATAGTCAACAAGTCGCGTGGTGCAGTTGTCTCCGAGTTTTTCCCGGGGACGCAGCCTGAGCCCTGGAGGTTCCCCGCCAGAAATAGAATTATCAGCGGCATGTCTCACGCTGTCATCGTTATCGAGGCGGGTGAATCCTCCGGTGCGCTAATCACAGCCAGGATTGCCTTCGAGCAGAATCGGGCGGTGTTCGCTGTGCCGGGCCGGGTCGACAGCCGGATGTCTATCGGCACCAATAAGATCATTGCGAGCCAGTTGGCTCAACTCGTCTCTTCACCCCTTGACGTGCTCAGCCATCTGCAATGGGTTACCTCGCCTGGCGCTGGAGCGGTAGTTCCGACCGTGGTGGAGCTGTTCGGACGCGAGAAAGAAGTGTATGACCTGCTCTCGGCCGAGCCGATGCACTTCGATCATCTTTGCGCCAAGACCGGCATGCCTGCCGGCGAAATGTCCGCGACACTGACCATGCTCGAGCTGGCCGGCGTCGTGTTGAGACATCCCGGTGACTGGTATACGAAAGAACCTCAGAGCTTTATTCCATCCGTGAGCTAACGAAGCCAAGCATCTATATTTCGAAGATTTAAGCAGGTGTTCCGGTGCCAGGTTGTTCGCCGCCCGTACTGACGCGACTGTGACAGGATTGGCTATCCAAACGGCTTTGCACTGATACGCTTGCTAAGAGTTGTCTCCAGGCACCAGTATGTTTGAAACAGCAGAAAAGAAAATCTGTTTCCACGCGCTCCTTCGTGGGCAGTACATCTAGCTTGCCGGCTGTTTGCAAGCTCAGTATTGCCGATGCTAACTTGTCCGATAAACCGCTTGGTGTCATGGGTAGGAGTAAAATTAACCTGGTGTTCGTCCTCGCAAAGCGAGTTTGTCTTTATTTATTGTGATTTACTGGTCCGATAAAGCAACATTGGCTTTATCAATTAGATAAACGGGTACTTAAGTAAAGAGAGGTACTACTCATCAATATTGTCTCTCTTGCTTGCTGCAATTACCTGACATTGATTTTCGGACCAGTATGAAGCTTTGCCTCCGCTGTAATCAATATTTCGAGGACGATACGGACACGTGTCCAAACGACAAGTCGTCCTTGGAATCCGTTGGCAAGGATCCGATTATCGGCATGCTCATAAATGACCGTTATGCAGTGGACAGCGTAATCGGCAAGGGCTCTTCCGGC
>CAYTDR010001001.1:0-3312 GCA_964436185.1 uncultured Candidatus Obscuribacterales bacterium
TCGAAAAATTCCCGACCGCTTACCAGGTAATCCGCAGGGTACGTGGCCAGACCTCCTACCTAATATTCAAAGCTCAGGCCTGATTAAGTAGGTTGATCTGCCGGCGGCGAGAATCAATCATTCATTGTGTGCTCGATTTTATGAGAGAGGATCGGTGCCAGGTATCATCGCAACAGTCCTGATTTCCGCGTTCGGAGAGGCATAGAATGAAATGCTTCTAAACCGACAAACTCTGGTATATGTCGCCTGCAATTCAGATGGTTCCTGGTACTATGAACACCTCTGTCGTGTCAGCGTTCAATGTTCTTATCGATAGTCAGCTTGAGAGCGAGCTATATCAACAATCTCGACCGATCTGGCGAATTGTTCGACTCTCTGATTGACTGTAAACGAGCGCCAACACTAACTCTTCGATGCTATTGCAAGCACACGAAGAGGAGAACAGGTAGAGTGAACGTTACGGGAGCTATGTCTGCAAGCCGACAAAGCAACAAAGAGGTGATTGATTATGATTCTTCAGACTGGAAGGTCGCTAGTTCTTATATCCCTGTTGACCATGGCCGGATTCGCTTTCCCGGCTAATGCAGCAGACTTGAGCACCCAGGATAAAGAAGACATCGACAGGATGATAAATCGCTACAAGGGAGCTGTTGGAATGAATCCCAACAACCCGGAAACACGCCTAAAACTCGGTGAGGCTTACTTGATGTCGAATAATCTCGATGGTGCCATCGAGCAGTTCGCAGCAGCTAAGAAACTTGCTCCTAAGCAAGCTGAGCCCCACGTCGGTCTGGCACGCGCTTACCTGAGAAAGAACGAACATCACAAAGCGCTCGAAGCCATGAAGGAAGCCACTGCTTGCGATCCTAACGATGCCGACCTGCACTATAAAATCGGTCAATTGTACATGGGTAGCGAGAAGACTGATAACGCAATCGAGTCATACAGACAAGCAATCAAGATCGAACCCAAAATGGCACAGGCCCACAGAGAGCTGGGTGTGGCACTGGGAATGAAGGGTGATTTCAAAGGTCAGGTCTTCGAAGAAGAAGAGTGCTTGAAGCTGTCTCCGGACGACGCTAACGCCCTCTATTACCTCGGTACGGCTTACGCGAGCATGGACAATCGCACGGAAGCGACAAAGTATTTGAACAAATGTGTTGCTGCGGATCCAAACAACGCCGAAGCACTACGTCTGTTAGCTGGTATCAAAGCTGCTTCAGGCGAGTTCGATGTTGCCCTGGAATTCGCTCAAAAAGCGGTTGCACTGAGACCTGACAGTCAGTCTTACAAGGCGACTCTTGAGAAAATCCAAAGCAAGGCCAAAGAAGGTAAGTAAGTTAATTTACGAAAAGATTAGTTGCCAGAAGAGTTTTTGGGGTAGATTTCAAAGTTTAAACCATCCCCCTGGCAACCCTTTCGACCGTCATGCTGCCTTTGAAAAGGTTAACTACATAACCTGCACATCAACTTGCAAATGGACGGGTAAGACCGTACCATTTTTGGAGCTAGAACATAAAGTAAGCAGCTGAGCGTTAGTAGACGCTGGCGGAGAAACTGGGAGTTCGGCGGTCGTAACCCTGAATAGTCGAGACCAAGAGGTTTATTAGCTGTGCCCGAGCATGCGGAAAAGGAAAGGACCGATAAGCTCAATAACCTGGAGCTTAAGGCCAATATCAAAGTAGTTGGAGTAGGCGGAGCTGGATCTAACGCAGTCAACAGAATGATCTCCGTCGGTTTGAACGGTGTGGAGTTTTGGGCTTGCAATACAGATGCCCAGGCACTGGACCTGTCAGCGGCGAAAAACCGTCTGCAAATTGGCGCGAAGTTGACCCGTGGTCTTGGCGCTGGTGGTAATCCGCAGGTTGGCACCAAAGCCGCTGAAGAAAGCCGTGAAGAGATCGCCAATGCCATTCAAGGCGCGGATATGGTCTTCATCGCTGCCGGTATGGGCGGTGGCACCGGTACTGGTGCAGCGCCAATCGTCGCTGAAGTAGCGAAGGAACTTGGAGCTCTCACTGTCGGTGTCGTATCTCGTCCTTTCATGTTCGAAGGAAGACGACGAGCCCAACAGGCAGAGTCCGGTATCAATCAAGTTAGAGAGAAGGTTGACACTCTCATCGTCATTCCCAATCAACGCCTCCTGGAAGTCGTGGACCACCGCGCCTCCATGCAAGAAGCCTTCGTCGAAGCCGACAAAGTGCTAATGCAAGGTGTACAGGGAATATCCGACATCATTACAGTGCCTGGTTTGATCAACGTCGACTTTGCCGACGTCAAAGCAGTCATGCAGACAGCCGGCTCGGCCCTCATGGGTGTCGGCAGAGCGTCTGGCGAAGGTCGAGCAGTGGAAGCCGCGAGAAGCGCCATCAACAGCCCGTTGCTGGAAAGCACTATCGACGGTGCCTCCGGAGTCATCTTCAGTGTCACCGGCGGGCCGGACCTGACGCTGCACGAAGTACAGGAAGCTGCCAACGTCATCTACCAGGCAGTTTCGGAAGAAGCCAATATCATATTCGGTGCGGTCCTCGACGACAGGCTGCATGGAGAAGTAATGATTACGGTGATTGCCACAGGTTTTGAAATGGCACTGCAGTCCGGCGCTCCAGTGCACTTTGTCAGCCGAGAAGATACGAAAGGCAGATCGAGACAGATCTCGCCTCGCATGGAAGCACCGAAGCCACGAGCAATCGAGCTGCCAGTGCCTGAAACCCGCGAGACTTCAGTTCAACAGCAGCCGCAAGAAAGCTATGAGCAGCAGACCTCGAGCGAAGACATGCAGAAAATTGCTTCTGACATTCTCGACATTCCTGAGTTCCTCAGAGCGAGAAACGGTCGCTAAGCAACCGGTTTAGTTTAGTTTGGTTTTGAGATTGAGCAACGAACTCTTTTCGTTGCTCAATTTGCTTTTTGGACTACCGCCGGCGCAATCGACTATAATCCATCCTGTAGAGTATTTCGCCATTCCTCGCCCGGGGAGCTATTCCGTATGAGCACCGAAGCATTGCACAAAAATATCGGCATTGGCACCATGCCCATTCACATGGAACCTGACGGGCGGATAGTCTTGCTCGACCAACGCATGCTCCCTCGCGAGTCGACGTTCTTCGATGCCACGGACCTGGACAGGATGTGTTTCGCAATTTCCACGATGGTAGTGAGGGGAGCGCCATCAATCGGGGTAGCCGCAGCATTCGGACTGGCAACACACGCAAAGCGAGTGGCCGGCGACTCGAGGGTGGATTCCAGAGCCTTTCTCGAAGCTCTGAGAGAGGGCAAGGAGCAGCTCGACGCCACACGACCGACAGCAGT